>NZ_JAQZAA010000114.1:0-81901 GCF_028640875.1 Pseudomonas sp. SBT1-2
CACGGCGATCTTCCAGTCCGGCGCCGATGTACCGCTGACTTACTCCCTGTCGAGCGACACCAGCGGCTTGCCAGCGCTGAGCTCGGGCGGAGTGGCGCTGGTCTACAGCGTCCTCGGCGACACCCTGACCGCCAAGGCCGGGGCGACCGATGTATTCACCTTCAGCCTCAGTGCAGCCGGAGCCTACAGCTTTACCCTGCTGCAGCCGCTGGACCATCCAGCCGGCAATGACGAGAACGACATCACCCTCAACCTGGGTACCTTGCTGCAAGCTACCGATAAGGACGGTGACACAGTGACGGCCGCCGCCGAGAAACTGGTGATTACCGTCGATGACGACACCCCAACCGCCAATGGAGCCGCCGTGACCGGCACCGTCGATGAAGACGGTCTGGCCAATGGCATCGCCGGTGGTATCGGCGACGTGGCCGGTGAAGCCACCGCCGCCAGCGGCAGTGTGACCGGCATCTTCCAGTCCGGGGCCGACGTACCGCTGAGCTACTCCTTGTCGAGTAACACCAGCGGCTTGCCAGCCCTGAGCTCCGGTGGCGTGGCACTGACCTACAGCGTCCTGGGCAACACCCTGACCGCCAAGGCCGGCGCGACTGACGTGTTCACCCTGAGCCTGACGGTAGCGGGTGCCTACACCTTCACCCTGCTCCAGCCCCTGGATCACGCGACGGGCAACGATGAGAACGACCTCGTCCTCAACCTGGGCACCCTGCTGCAGGCTACCGACAAGGATGGCGACACCGTGACCGCCGCGGCCGACAAACTGGTGATTACCGTCGATGACGACACGCCAACCCTGGCTTTCGGCAACCTGATTGGCACGGGGACCGACCAGGCGCAACAAGGCTACTGGAACCTGGGGACTGGCGCCGACGGGCTGAATGCAGCCGGCCTGGATATCTCGCTGGTGAACGGCCAGTTCACCCTGGTCCGGCCGGACGATACGACCACCACCGGCACCGGTACGCTGGTCGAGCAGTCGCCGTCACCGGACGCCAATGGCGCGTATCAGTTCGCGGGCACCTTGACCGGTGACTTCGACAACAACGCGGCCACGGCGGATACCACCGTGCACTACACGCTGAGCGCCTATGCCAACGGCACCTATGCCCTGGACCTGGAGGAAGGCTTCCGTTCGGTCATTGTCCTCAGCAGTGCCGATGGCGCGCTGGATGCCGGTGGCCCGGACCCCGTGCGCACGCTGACGATCGGCACCGAGGACATCGTGTTCTTCGGCGCCAACCCGCTGGCTCCCGCTAGCGGCGCGAACAGCATCCAGACCGGCATCGGGGTCGGGGCGCCCGACCCTACCGAAGCGCAACTGCAGACCAACCCGCTGCCATCGTTCATCGGCTCGGCAGCCTTGAACGTCAGCACGGCCGGTATCGGCATCGCCAACAACCTGCTCCAGGGCGACAACCTGGCGGCGATCGGCGCGGCCGATGAAAGCTTCGTGGTCAACCCGCAAAGCCTGCTGACGAGCATGAAGGTGTTTATCGACAACTCCGTGGGCGGCTACAACACAGCCACCGAGGACCTGTACTACAGGGTCTTCTACGAAGATGGCACCTTCTCCAACCTGATCGAGGTCAACACCCTGACGCCAGAGGCCGGTGGGCAGGTGTCCTTCACCGTCGAGCAATCGGCCACATCGCTGATCGATGCGGTCCAGCTGACGATGGCCCGGGGCGAGATCAAGATCCCGACGATCCTGTTCACCCATGAGACCGAGAGCCTGGCCAGCGACGTCAAGCTGGCGTTCAACGCGACGGTGACGGACAAGGATGGCGACACCGCGACCAGCGCGTTCGACGCCAACCTGTTCGCCAACGACCCGGCCGACGCCCTCTTCGACTTCAGGCTGGTGGGCACCACGGGTGAGCGGGATGCGTTCAACATCGACCTGTCGGTGGCCGAGAACCAGTACCAGGTCACAGGCTTCGATGCCGGCGCAGGTCAGCGCGATGCGGTGGTGCTCATTGGTGATGCGGGCGCGGTCGTGCAGTCGATCAACAACGCCGGCGCCGACAGCGTCGTCACGGTGGCCGAGACCGGTGGGCAGATAACGACCATTACCCTGGTCGGGGTCGACCTGCTCAATACCGATATCGTAATGGGCAGCGTCTGAAACCTCGCGCATGCGAATAAAAGCGAGGGTGGCCTGGAAACCACCCTCGCTTTTTTTGCCGCTACCGCCCGGAATTCCCCTACTCTCATCCGCGACAAACGCCCAGGCAGCGCAAAGAACGCGGCGGCATGCCAGCGCATTCACGGGGCAGGAAACAATGAGCACGGCATCGCCCTCGGCCTGGGCCCCCAGGTCGACGACGACAAGGACAGCGACAAGGACAGCCACCGGGCTGCCTTGTCTTGATCAACTCATTCCAGTTCCACCCACGTCGAGTCAGGCGGCTCTTCGTCATCGGTGAGCCCGTGCTTGAGCGCATACATCAGCAAGTCGATGCGGTTGATCAGGTTGAGCTTCTGATAGATGTTGCTGAGGTGGTTATGCACGGTGTGTTCACTGATGCCCAGGTGCTCGGCGATGCTCATGTACTTGGCGGACGGGTCGCCGACGATGGCGCGAATCAGTTCCCGCTCGCGCAGCGTCAGCCGCGCCTGTTTCGCCTGCTCCAGGTTGCATCGCAAGGGTATGTGCCGGGTCGCGGCATAGCCGGAAAGCCCGCCGGACCAGGCTCGGTCCAGTCCTACGTCGTAATGGTGGACCTTGATGATGGCCCGGACGATCGATTCCGTCGGGTCTTCCGCCAGCACGATGCCACGCGCGCCCGCTTCGATCGCCTGGGCAACCGGGACGGATTCGTACAGGCCCTTGAGCACCAGCAGCTTGATATCCGGGCGGCGGGTCAGCCCTGCGACCACCTCCAGGGGGTTCAACGCATCCGGAAAGAAACTGAAAAAAATCACATTGGGACGCAGCTGATCGGCAAGGTCCAGCGCATTGGTGTAGGTGGTGGCCTGGCCACTCACCTCCATCCGGGGCTTCCTCGCATTGATCAAATCATGAAGCCCCATAAGAACGAGGGGACGGCAATCGATCAGCATCACGCGTATCGTTTTTTTTTGGTCTGGCATGATCTTTCTGCCTCCCCTTGAAAAACGATGACCTTCATACGCGTTGGCCTTCCTTGATCGGCCACTCGCTCTTGAAGGACGGATGCGAGCGCCGACAGGCTCTGGAAGTGCCCACCCGGGTCTTGGCGACCCGGGGTACAGGCAGACATTGCGGGGGTTTCCCGAAGCCCGGCAAAGCTATTGAAACCACATAAATAAGAATAACTATCAATAGTTTGCATGTGCTGCAGGGCATCCGCGAGCCCTCAATTGAGTCTAGGCCAGCCCACTGTGCTGCCTGCCAACCCATCCGTCGGTCTTCGACTCAGGCCGGGTGCGGGTCACGTGGTCGATGCTCCCCCGAGGCGCCCTGCCCCCTGCAAATCAAGGTCTTAGGCTCGCTGCGGGGGACCTGCGGGCAGACTCGGATCCAACCAGGCTCGTCAATTAACAGACGAGTGGCGCGCGGATAAGTCAGTGTTTATTAAGGGCGTCAATTTATCGACGAAGCCGGCAGTGCCATGAAACCAGCGGCTCGACGCCGATCCCCCACAGAAGTGATTGGCCAGCCGGGACACCACTGTCCCGGTGTCTACTCCTGGTCCTCGATGCCAACGCCCATGGCCTGGCCGGCGCTACCGGGACTGAGCCAGGCATTCACATTCTCGACACTTTCCACCGGCGGTTTGCCCGCCCAGCGATTGAGGCTGAAGACGTTGCTGAGGAACTCGTATTGCGTCTTGAGCAGGTCGCGCCGGGCGCGGAACTCGTTGCGCACGCTGGCCAGTACATCGACGGCGTTGACCATGCCGTAGCTCAGCCCCTTCTCCGCCGCCACCCGGGACAGCTGGGCCGAGGCCAGGGCCGAACGGCTGGCGTCGATCTTCTCGCCGTTCGAATTGGCGGTCAGGTAGGCGCTGGTGATCTCCTTGACCACCCGGCGCCGGATCGCTTCCAGCTGCTGCTCGGCGACCAGTTGGTCCTGGTAGAGCCCACGGACCCGCGCCGAGGTCGAGCCGCCGCTGTACAGCGGCACCTGGACGCCGATGCCGGCGACATAGCTGTCGGTGCGTGGCGCCAGGGTGTTGTTGTAGCCCTCGTTGGTCTGCTGCGCGCTGAGGTTCAGGCTCACCGTCGGATAGTGCCCGCCCTTGCCACTGCGCAACGCTGCGTTGGCGGCTTCGGCGCCGCTCTCGCTGGCCTTGAGCGTCGGGTTCAGCTCCATGCCATCGCGTACCCAGGACTCCAGGCTCTGCGCCGAAACCCGCAGTTGCGCGTCGTTGCGAATCCGGTTGAGCTTCTCCTTGACCGGCCGGCCGACGATTTCCGCCAGCGCCTCGCGACTGATGCGGGCCTGGTTGCGGGCATCCAGCTCCTGGGCCGCGAGCAGGTCCACCCGGGCCTTGAGGTCAAGCTGGTCGGTAACCATTGCCATCTGCTT
Organism: Pseudomonas sp. SBT1-2; assembly: GCF_028640875.1. Taxonomy (NCBI): domain Bacteria; kingdom Pseudomonadati; phylum Pseudomonadota; class Gammaproteobacteria; order Pseudomonadales; family Pseudomonadaceae; genus Pseudomonas; species Pseudomonas sp. SBT1-2. The sequence continues at coordinate 4,529 of NZ_JAQZAA010000114.1, forward strand.
TTCGTACAGCGCATTGACCCGGTCCAGGCTCTTTTGCGTGGTTCGCCGCTCCGCCCGCACCAGCTCCAGCTCATCCTCGGCCGCCAGCGCGGTGAAGTAGCGCCGCGCCAGTTCCACCGCGGCCTCGGCCTGGGTATCCAGCGCTTCGGATTCAGACTGCTTGGCCAGGCTCTTGAACTTCTGGTAGTTCTCCCACGCGGCCTTGTTGTAGAGGTACTGGCGCAGCACCAGGCTGTAGCTTTCGCTATCGAAACTGCGCTCCTGTATCAGGTCGTTTTCCTGATGGATCCGGTTCGTCCCGGCATTCAGCGACAGTTGCGGCAACAGCGCCCCCAGCGCCTCGCGTTGATGCTCCTTGCCGGCCTGCGCTTGCGCAAAAGACGCCAGGACCTGTGGATCCTCCAGCCGCGCCTCGCGATACAACTGCATGAGGTCGGTGGAATAGGTCGAGGCGCTGACCCCGGTCGACGTTACCGCAGCGGTTTGCGCCAAGGCGGCCCCCGCTGCCAGCATGAATGCACTCCCTAGCAGAACTGACGGCGCTCCCACGGTCACTCCTCGATCATTGATTGAGACATCACATCCCGGGCCGGCTGCATCAGGTACTGCAACAGCGTGCGTTGCCCGGTGATGATCAACACGTCCGCCGGCATCCCCGGCAACAACTTGCGCTCACCCAAGGTGCGCACCCCGTGCTCGGTGACCCGGACCCGCGCCAGGTAATAGGCGGTCCCGGTCTTTTCGTTGGTCAGCCGGTCGGCCGAGACGCTGCTGACCTCGCCTTCGATCACCGGCGTGGTCGAGCTGTTGAACGCACCGAAACGGATATCGGCGCGCTTGCCGATAGCAATGCGGTCGATGTCCACCGGCGCCACCTGGGCCTCTATGATCAGCTCCGAGACCGATGGCACGATGTCCAGCAAGGGCGTCGCCGAACGCACGACACCGCCGATGGTGTGCACCGTCATGCCGATCACCATGCCCGCGTCGGGGGCACGGATGACGATGCGGCTGAGGCGGTCTTCCAAGGCCGAGTTCTTCTCTTGCAGGTCGTAGATCTTGGTCTGCACCTCGGCCAGCTGCTTGGCCACGTCGGAATTGAAATCCTTGTCGACCTGGAGAATCTGCAACTGCGTTTCGTTGATCTGCAGGCGGGTCTTGTCGATGGTGGAACGGTGATCGGCCACCTCCGACCTGAGCATCCCCAGCTTGCGGTCCTGCTCGAGCAGGCGTTGCTTGTCGACGAACCCTTCCTTGAGCAACTCGGTCAACTCACCGATTTCACCGCTGTAGGATTTCTCCAGGCGCACCTTGACCGCGATCATCGACTCCAGGCCCTTGATCTGCTGGTGCAATTGGCCGATGCGCTCGCGCAGCACCGAGATCTGGCCCAGCCGCGAGCCGCGCCGCGCGTTGAATACCTGGGTCTCGCCCTGGCGCGCTTCCTCTCCTCGCACACTGGCGGATTCGGGCATCGCCCCAAAGTCGATCGCCGGCAACCCGTCGCGCTCGGCAATCAGCCTCGACTCCATGGCCCTGGCCGCGACCAGCAGGCCTTGGGTCGCCTCGTATTCGGAGCGCAGCTGGGCATCGTCGAGGATGATCAGCGGATCATCCTGCTTGACGATGTCGCCATCGTGGGCCAACACCGATTTGACGATGCCGCCTTCCAGGTGCTGGACCGTCTTGCGGTAAGTCTGCACGGTGACCACCCCCGGCGCGTAAGCGGCGCCGTCCAGGGGCGCGAGTGCCGCCCAGGTGCCGAACAGGCCGAAGGTCACGCCGACAATCCCCATGCCCAGGCGGTGAGCCTTGCGATCGGATACCGGCAGGTCGGAGGAGCTTTCGATTTGACGATCAGGCATAGGATTCACCGCCATCGTCCTTACGGGCATCGATCGACGCCACGTTGGTCACCACCGGCACTGGCCCGGCATGTTTCGGGACCGGCGGTTGCTGCCCGCTGAGTTCGGCCAGCACTTCCTCGCGCGGCCCGTAGAGGCCGACCATCCCGGCTTTCATCACCAGCAGCCGGTCGAGTTGCGACACGATGTTGGTGCGGTGGGTAATCACGAACAGGGTCGCGCCGGTGTGCTTGATCTGCTGGATGGCGGCCGCCAGCGCGCGATCGCCGACCTCGTCGAGATTGGAGTTGGGTTCGTCGAGAATGATCAGCCGCGGGTTGCCGTACAGCGCGCGGGCCAGCCCGATGCGCTGGCGCTGCCCTGCCGAGAGCATGACGCCCTCGCTGCCGATGACGGTGTCGTAGCCATCGGGCAACAGCAGGATCATTTCGTGGACGCCAGCGGTCCTGGCGGCCTGGATAACCTTCGCCGAATCGATCTCGGCGAAGCGGGCAATGTTCTCGCCGATGCTGCCCTCGAACAGCTCGATGTCCTGGGGCAGGTAACCGATATACGGGCCAAGCTCATGCTTGTCCCAGGTGCTGATGTCCGCGCCATCCAGCCGGACCACCCCATGCTGCGGCGGCCAGACGCCGATCAGCGCCCGGGCCAGGGTCGACTTGCCCGAGGCGCTCGGGCCGATGATGCCCACCACGCAACCGGCCGGTACGCTGAAGCTGATGTTCTTGAGGATCGGGGTTTTCGAACCAGGTGCCGCGACAATCAGGTTCTCGACCTGCACGTTGCCCTCGGGCGCGGGCAAGGACAGGCGCTCGGGTTGCGCCTGCTGTTTGCCGAGGATGTCGTTCAGGCGGTTGTACTGCGAACGGGCCGCGATAAAGCCCTTCCAACTGCCGATCATCAGGTCGATGGGCGCCAGTGCCCGCCCCAGCAGCACGGCCCCGGCGAACACCAGGCCGGCCCCCACCTGATGGTCCACCGCCAGGTAAGCCCCCAGGCCGAGCACCAGCGATTGCACCAGCAGGCGGAAAGTCCGCGAAAGCGTCGTGACCATGCCGCCCCGGTCGCTCGCCAGCGATTGCAGCAGCAGAACGCTTCTTTGCCGGCGCCCCCAGCGATCCATCAGGGTTTCCAGCATGCCCATGGACTCGATGACTTCGGCGTTGCGCAGGTTCTTGGTGGTATGGAGGGTCGCGCCGATGTACTCCTTGTTGGCCTGGGCCAACACCGGCCCCGTGAGCTTCTCGTTGACGAAGGCGAGCACTATCAACAACAGCGCGCTGCCCGTCGCGACCCAGCCGAACCAGGGGTGGAACAGGAACATCACCGCGATATAGATCGGCAACCAGGGGGCGTCGAAAAAGGCGAACAGGCCGCTGCTGGAAAGAAACTGCCGCAAGCCCGTCAGGTCGTTGAGCGACTGGGCCGAGGCATCCATGCCGCCACTGTCCAGGGCCCGCTTGAAACTGGCCTTGTAGACCTGACGACCGAGCAGCACATCCAGCCGGGTACTGACCCGCACCATGATGCGCGAACGCACCCATTCCAGGGAGCCGAGGGTGATCACCAGCCCGGTCATGATCAGCGTCAGCATGGCCAGGGTGGTCAGGCTGCCGCTGGTCATCACCCGCCCATACACCTGAAGCATGTAGAAGGTCGGGACGAGCATCAGCGCATTGATGAAGAAACTGAAAAAACCGACGAAAACAAAGCTGTCTCGACAGACCTTCAACGCATTTTTCAGACTGTTTTCAGGTGTGCTTTGCATTGAAAACCTCTGCTCGAAAGGCCAGCCTTTGTGGAGCTTAGATCATGCCGGACAGCTGCGTGCAGCCATTGGCCGGTTCGCCTCGGGCACCCGGAATGGCCCCGGCAACGGCCCGGCGCGCACGCATGCGCAAGCGCCCCGCGGCCTTGAGAGCAGAGGGCTCTGGCACGGGCGTTTGGCGCCATCGTGGGTCGCTGGGAAGTGGCCGCTGCAAGGGCGCCGCGGGATGCCGGAACAGGCCTTCCAGGCGCGCGACAGGGGCGCCGCACACCTGCTTCGCCCAGAAGAATCCGATTGTCGGTAGCGACAGGTGCAGTACACGCAGCGCCGGGGGTATCCCGATTAGTCTAGTTACTGGATTGACTGGCCGATCTTGCGATGACCAGCGGTGCGCTCGCAGCGGATAACAGGTATGCGGGAGGGGTAGTTTTTGTGCGCAAGCGACTGACTTCGATCGCAGGGTTGCGGGTCAGAGAGTCACTCAGGTCAGCAAGCGGTCCGGGAACGACCGCTTCCTGGACCGGCTTGCCGGGCCTGGCGCCCGCCTGTCACTCGCGGGTGTTGATATCGCGCTGCACCCGCTTGAGGTGGTTTTCAACGTAGAAGGCCGCTGCCTCTTCGTCGCCGGTGACTATCGCTTCGTAAATCAAACGATGCTCCGCCACATAGAGCTGGATGCGATTGGCATCGTATATGCCGTCGTCGCGCAAGCGATTCCACAACGGCTGCGCCATGCTCGCTGAAACCTCATCTGCGATTTTCACCATCAGCGCATCCTCGGTCATGACCGCGAGCTGACGGTGAAAAAGGCGGTCGGATTCGCTCCACAAGGCTTGCTGGCTTATGTCATTGACGTCCTTCACACCGGCCATCTGGGCCAGATAGTGCTCAGCCTGCGCATTGCGCTTGCCGCGCCTGGCCGCCAGTCGCGCAATAGCCGGTTCGATCAGAAGGCGTACCTCAAGAACGCTGTTGGGACTGAAGTCCGCTTCTGACCTGGAGGCACCCTGCATCGAGGGCCGCTCCATCACCCGCTCGGCAACGTAGGTGCCGGAGCCAAGGCGGGTCACCACCATTCCCTCATTCTGCAAGGCGCCTATCGCTTCACGAACAGCGGGCCGGCTCACCATGAAACGCTGTGCCAGGTCCCGCTCCGAAGGCAGGCGCGATCCGGGCAGGTAGACGCCATTGATGATTCCCGCGCGAATTTCATCGGCCACTTGTTCGTAAATTTGCTTGGGGCGGAAATCGCTTTGCATATCGCTTGGGTTGCTTTTCAAGACCACCTTACCAATTTTTCAGACTTACCTTACAAACCGCTCTAAATCGGGCGTATCACGACCAATTTTCTGATTTCCCTTATCAAACAGGTCGTTTTCCAAACCGAATCAGAACTTTCCGGGCCCTTCCATCGTTGCAACCTGCCAAAACTGGACGTAGGTTAGCCGACAACTGGAGCAAAAAACAGACCGGTATTCGCAATATCCGCCAGTCCTGCCCAGTGGAATAACCAGCCAACGCTTAATGCGGTTTCCATAAAACCAATTCCCCACAACCTTGTTGTGCAGAAGGCTCCAATGAATAACAAAAACATGAAGCTGAGAGTGGTCGGTTCTACGTTCGGGATTTCACATTCCCAGCCAGGGGCTCATTGCCCATTCACTCATCAATGAGGGCAGGACATGTCGTTATTGAACGAATACGGGGCGACGCTCCTTCTCGGCCTGGCGCTCACGCTGCTGCTCTCCGTGACCAGTTGGCTGGCCGCCTTTCTGATCGCCCTGGCACTCACGCTGTTGCGCATGACAAAAGTGCGGGCCCTGGAACTTCTGGTGCTGGCCTTCATCGAGTACCAGCGCAATGTCCCTCCACTGGTCCATATCTTCCTTTGGTACTTCGGGGTCGGCAGCGTACTGCCTGAGGCCCTCCAGGACTGGGTCAACGCCAACCATGGCGAGTTCATTTTCGCCGCGGTGGCCATTGCCCTCTACTACGGCGCCTACTTCGCCGAGGACATCCGCAGCGGCCTGCGCAGCATTGCGAAAGGCCAGCAAGAGGCCGCACGAGCCTTGGGCCTGAGCTACGCCGCAGCCATGCGCCGGGTAGTCCTGCCGCAAGCCCTGCGCGTCGCCATCGCCCCGCTTGTCAGCGGCACCGTGATGCTGGTGAAAACCACCAGCCTGGCCATGGTGATCGGCGTCATGGAACTCACGTACGTGACCAAAGAGATCTCCAGCGCCACCTTTCGCATCTTCGAAACCTACGCGATCAGCACCGTGATGTACGTAGTGGTCACGCTCGGCCTGCTGTTCCTCGGCAACTGGTTGGGCCAGTGCCTGCGGATAAAGGGACGCTGATCATGCTCGATATCATCCACGAGTACTGGCTTCTGTTCCTGATCGGGGCTTACCCGAATGGTCCGCTGGGTGGCGTGGTTGCCACGCTGCTCCTGTCGATCACAGGCATCGGCCTGGCCCTCCCCCTGAGCGTGCTGCTCGCGCTGGCCCAGCTCAGCGGGTACAGGGTGCTTCGCTACCCGGCTTGCGCGGTGCGATACGTACTTCGCAGCATCCCGCTGGTCATGCTGATTTTTGCCACCTACTTCATCGTACCGATGATCCTGGGACGCCCCGTTGCCGGGTTCACGACCATGGCGGTGACCCTGGTGATCTTCCAGGCCACCTACCTGGCCGAAATCGTTCGAGCCGGCATCGAGGCGTTGCCGCGCGGCCAGGTGGAAGCGGCTGCGGCCCTGGGCATGGGCTACTGGACACGGACCTGCAGGATCGTCCTGCCCCAGGCGCTGAAGAACATGCTGCCCAGCCTGGTTGGCCAGTTCGTCACCACCATCAAGGACACCTCCCTGGGGTACGTCATCGGGGTGAATGAGCTGACCTACGCCGCCAACCAAGTGAACAGCAGCGTCCTGACGCAACCCTTCGGCGTCTTCCTGGTGCTGTCGCTCGTTTACTTCGCCATCTGCTTCACCCTGACACAGTCCGTTCGGGTGCTGGAGGCGCGTATCGAGCGCCGCAACTCCCGCACGTTCCCCCTTCCCCGCGTCCGTACTTCCAATGAGCCTGTAGCGCAATGACGACCATGAAATCCATCGCCCGGCGCACCGGCGCCGAGCCCCAGGAAAACCTCATCATTCAATTGAGCGGCGTCGAAAAGTGGTACGGCGAGCATCGCGTACTGACGAACTTCACCGCCGCGGTCAAACGAGGCGAAGTCGTGGTCCTGTGTGGCCCCTCCGGGTCCGGCAAGTCCACGCTGATTCGCACCTTGAATCGCCTGGAGGAAATCAACGCCGGCACCATCCGTGTCAACGGACAAGACGTGCAGGGCAAGCGCGTCGACATCAACAGCCTGCGCAGCCACATCGGCTTCGTCTTCCAGCAGTTCAACCTCTTCCCCCACCTCTCGGTGCTGGAGAACGTCACTTGCGGGCCGCTCTGGGTCAACAAGGCCGCTCTGGGTCAACAAGGCCGATCGCCAGGCGAGCCTGGAGATGGCCCTGGAGCTCCTGGCCAAGGTCGGGCTCGGGCACAAGGCGGATGCCTACCCCAACCAACTGTCCGGCGGCCAGCAGCAGCGCGTGGCGATTGCCCGGGCGCTGGCGATGAAACCTCCGGTGATGCTGTTTGACGAGCCGACCAGTGCCCTCGACCCCGAGATGGTGGGCGAGGTGCTTGCCGTCATGAAGGCGCTCGCCAGTGAAGGCATGACCATGGTGTGCGTTACCCACGAGATGAAGTTCGCGCGCGAAGTCGCGGACGTCGTGTGGTTCATCGACCAGGGAGAACTCCTGGAGGTCGCCCCTCCGGAGGCGTTCTTCAGCGCGCCGAAACACCCCCGTGCCAAAAAATTCCTCTCCGATATCCACCGCCACTGAATGTCACTTTCCACCTGGAGCATCTGCATGAGTACTCGGTTCCCTGCTGCAACCGCACACACCGACGCCCCGATCATCATCTGTGACCGGGCCAGGACTGCGGCGCTTCTGGATTTCAACAGGCTGGTCGAGGCCATCGCACAGGCAGCGCTGGAGTTGGCAGCCGGCCAAATCCACAGCCCGGAGCGAATGGTCGTCCCCTTGGGCGAGGCAGGAGTCATGCTGAGCATGCCCGCCACCGCCCAGGACATCGGCATTCACAAACTGGTCAACGTCCATCCCGGCAATACCCAACGCCAGCTTCCCACCATCCATGGCACCGTGACCCTTTGCGACGCAGCCACCGGCCAGGTCATTTGCCTGCTGGATGGGCCGGAGCTCACCGGGCGCCGTACCGCCGCGGTGACGCTCCTGGCGATCCGCACCCTGCTCAAACGGGAGCCGCGGCAGATCCTGCTTTTCGGTACCGGCGTCCAGGCGCGCTACCACGTGCAGGCAATCCATGCGATCTATCCGCAAAGCACGGTGTGGGTACGTGGGGTGGATGCACAGGCAGCCTCGCAGTTCTGCACCGGCAATCGCCAGCTGCATGAGCACCTGGAGCCCTGTGGCCCTGATATTCCGGCTGAAGTGGACGTCGTCATCACGCTGACCACCAGCACCGAGCCGGTCTACAACGAGCCCGCCCGGGCGGGGCGAGTTGTCATAGGCGTAGGCGCCTTCAAACCGGAAATGGCCGAGCTGGGGAAAGTGACCCTGGACGCAAGCGACCTCTACACCGACGACCCGGCCGGCGCCCGGCACGAGGCAGGCGACCTGCTGCAGGCCGGCATTGACTGGTCCCGCGTGAGCTCGCTGGCCGACGCGCTCCGCAAGGACGTCGACACGTCTCGCCCCGCCGTTTTCAAGAGCGTGGGCACCGCAGCCTGGGACCTGGCCGCCGCTCGTGTGGCGCTTCAGACGCTCGCCGCGGGCGAGTGAACGAACCGGGTCGCTGATAGCCGATCTCCCCCCTCACAAGCGCGGGCCGCTGAACCGGCCAGCGCTCTTGCGGATCGCTACATCTTCAAAAGGACTCTATCCATGCAAATTTCTCGCACCATTAGCACCGTCGAAGTCCATACCGGCGGCGAACCGTTTCGCATCGTCACCTCGGGTCTCCCGAGCATGCAGGGGAAAACCATCATCGAGCGCCGGACCTGGCTGCTGGAAAACGCCGATGAGATCCGCCAGGCGCTGATGTTCGAGCCGCGCGGTCACGCCGACATGTATGGCGGCTACCTGACGGAGCCCGTCTCCCCGAATGCCGATTTCGGCATCATCTTCGTGCATAACGAGGGGTACAGCGATCACTGCGGTCACGGCGTCATTGCACTCGCCACTGCCGCGGTGGAGCTGGGCTGGGTAACACGGCAGTCTCCGGAAACCCGCGTGGGTATCGACGCGCCCTGCGGTTTCATCGAGGCCTTTGTGCAGTGGGATGGTTGCCATGCCAACGGCGTGCGCTTCATCAACGTCCCGTCCTTTATCTACAAGCGCGATGTGACGGTAGAGACGCCTACCTATGGCGCCGTCACCGGCGATATCGCCTACGGCGGCGCCTTCTACTTCTATACCAACGCAGCGCCCCATGGCCTGGAGATTCGCGAGCCGTCGATTGAAGCGCTGAAGCAGTTCGGCGCAGAAGTCAAAAAGGCCGCCAACCTGGCCTGCCCGGTCGTTCATCCCGACATTGCGGGCATCAACCATATCTATGGAACCATCATCGACGGCGCACCGCGCCATCCGGGATCGACCCAGGCCAACTGCTGCATCTTCGCGGACAGGGAAGTCGATCGCTCGCCGACCGGCTCCGGTACGGGCGGTCGAGTTGCCCAACTGTATCTGCGAGGTGAAATCACCCGCGAGGATGTGCTCGTCAACGAGTCCGTCATCGGGTCCGTCTTCAGCGCCAAAGTCATCGATGAAACCCGTGTCGGCGAGTTCTCCGCCGTCATTCCAGAAGTGTCCGGCTCCGCTTATATCTGCGGTTTCTGCAACTGGATTCTCGATGATCGGGATCCCCTGAAAAACGGCTTCCTGGTCCGCTAATCGCCCCCCTGGAAACAACGCGAACGGGTTCGTGTTGGCTCAACAGGCCATGCAAATTTCAGTACAAGAAATCTGAGGATGTCGCAATGAAACTTCGAACAGTGGTCCTGATTCCGGTGGTTGCAGGTTGCTTTTTTCTGGCCACGGCCCAGGTGCGTGCGGACCAGCTGGCTGATGTCAAAACCAAGGGGACACTGCTTTGCGGGGTCCTGGATATTTTCGAACCCTTTGGCTACACGGACACCGGCAGTCGAGCCGTCGTCGGTTATGACGTGGATATCTGCAATGCGGTCGCCAAGAGACTCGGCGTCAAGGCGGATATCAAGCCGGTATCCATCGAGGCGAGAATCCCCCAACTGCAACAGGGCCATATGGACCTGCTGGCAGCCGGCCTGGCGTACTCGGCACAACGTGCCGGGCAAATCGACTACTCGGATGCCTACTACGTCAGCCAGAACATTGTCGCGGCGCGGAGCAGCCGTGGCTTCACCTCTATCGGCGATCTGGCGGGCAAGCGAATCAGCTTCGTGAAGGGTTCCATCAGCGAGAACTACATCAAGGAGCAGATACCCACCGCCACGGCCATCGGCTTCGAGGATGTATCGACGGCTTTCACCGCCCTGATGCAAGGCAAGGTCGAGGGTTTCAGCACCTCCGAAGAGACCTTCCATAAACTTGCCAGCCGTCTCGGCGCCAATGCATCCAGCTACGCCATCGTTCAGCCTGCAATCGGCCGCGAGGTGTGGGGGCTGGGGGTGCGAAAAGGCCAGAAGGCCATGCTCCAGGCCGTCAATGGCGCCTTGCAGGACATGGAAGCGTCCGGCGAAAGCCAGGCGATTTTCGACAAGTGGCTCGGCGCGCAAACCCTGTACAAGATGAATCGCTCGTTCAAGGCCGAACCCATCAAGTGAACGGAGAACAGCGCCGGACCTTCGCTGGTTGGCCGGCGCTCTCCTCCCCCCATCGTTTCGTTGAGGATGTCGTCATGCCCATTATCCGGGTCGAACTCCTGCCAGGCCGAACGCAGCAGCAGAAAGCCTTGTACGCCGCCGAAGCGACTCGGCTGGCCGCCGAAATCCTGAAGTGTGCGACTGAATCCGTCGACGTGATCTTTACCGAAACCGCCCCCCAGGACTGGGCCCGAGCTGGACGCCTGTACTCACCTGTACCCGACTAGCCCAACCTCTCTAGCCGTTGTCAGGGGAGTTTCTGGGCATGACGAACTGGCAATCCGCCCCTGACCACCGAGAGATTGCCAGCATTCAAAATGCCCATTGGTTATCTGCCCCATCCGAGAAGCCGTTCTACCGGCAATTTGGTGATGGCAAAGCCTGCCAGCAGCAACAGCGAATAGAGGATCAACTGTCGAGAGATGGGCGTGCCTTCGTACCAGGCGCCGAGAAGGACGGCGAATACTGGAAAGATGATGAATACGAACGACAGAATGACCGGGCTCAAGCGCTTGAGCAGGAAAAAATAGACAATGAAGCCACCCACGGAAGCCACCAGACCGAGATAGGTCAATGCCAGCCAGGAACGCGGCGTCACGCTGGCAAGGTCGGGATGCTCCAGCGCCAAGCCCGTCATGAACAGTCCCAGCCCGGCAATGCCGATCGGCAGGGTATTGAATGTAATGACCCCTATCTCGGCGCCTCTCTGCTTGGTCATGACATAGCAAAGGGCGTGCATCACAGCCGCGATCAGGATAGCGATCACTCCGAAAAGCTCCGAGTAATCGAGATGCAGTCCTTGTGTCTTGATAATCATGAACAAGCTGCCGAAGCCAATGGCTATGCCGACAACTTGCGAAAAAAATATCTTTTCTCTCAGAAAGATCGACGAAAAGATCAGGATGAAGACCGGCATGCTGCTGAACAAAAGTGCTGTCAGCCCGGAAGCTACAGACTGCTCGCCGTAGTTCAGCAGGTAATACGGCACGCTGAAGTAACACAGGGTGACGAAGATGAAAAAACCGAAGCTCTTGCGGGGGAAAAATATCGATTCACGCCGTACCCATGCAAACCCCAGGAACAGCGGAAAGGCGATCAAGAAACGCAAACCTGCAGCTGTCAGTGGTGGCACGCTCTCCACCGCTATCTTGATGCCGAGCCATGTGGTCCCCCAACTGAGACAGACCACCAGAAAGAGCAATGTGGTGACCAAGCCCGCCATCCATCTCCCTGCTGCAGGCTGATCCTGCACTTCCATGCTGATTGACATGTTTTTATTTGGCTCCTAAGGTGATTTTTTAATATTGATAGGATTTATTCCTAATGAATTATCTTATTCGCTCAATATTTTTGATTCGATATCAGGTTAATTTGAGGAAAATATGCCCGTCAAACCCGTTATTGACACCATTTCAATCTTCAAGAATGCCCTGCAAGAGGGTCCTGGGCCCAAGTACATGCGGCTTGCTCAGGGCATAGAGCAGGCCATCAACAACGGCGCTATCGGACAAGGTCTCAAACTTCCGCCACATCGCATCCTGGCCGACAAGATTGGCGTTACTGCCGGAACCGTCAGTCGGGCCTATTCGGAATTGGAGCGCATGGGGCTGGTCATGGCGCGGGTGGGCGATGGCACCTTCGTTCGTGCACGCGAGCAGGAACGCCCTCGCGATGCCGGCTTTCGCAACTTCATCGAGGCAGCGGATGAATGCCACGATATGAGTCGCAACATGCACATCCCCGGTATGGAAGCCACGTTGCTGGCGCGCACGATGGCGCAGCTGTCGGGAGATGTGGAGCGACTGCAGGAATTGATGCTCTACACGCCAGACATGGGTATTCAGCGCCACCGACAAGCCGGAGCCCAATGGCTGGCGCATGGCGATTTCAGGTCATCGGCCGAGCAGATCCTCTGCGTCAATGGCAGCCAGCACGGCCTGCTGACGGTCCTCATTGCAATGCTGCGTGCTGGAGACACGCTGGTCACAGAACACCTCACCTATCCAGGCCTCATCAGCGTCGCTCGATTTCTGGGTATCAAGGTCCTGGGTATAGAAATGGATGAGGAAGGGTTGATCCCTGCATCGCTTGCGGAGATTTGCGGCATCAATCGAGTCTCTGCTTTGTACTGCACGCCGACGATACAAAATCCGACCACAGCGATTCTCAGCCCCGAGCGCCGTAAGGAAATTGCGCAGATATGCCGCGAACACAATGTGCTGATCATCGAGGACGAGACCCATGGCGTGCTGATGCAGGACAGGCCAATGCCAATCGGCATGTACGCACCTGAGCGCGGGATCATCATCAGCAGCTTGAGCAAAGGAGTCGCCGCGGGACTTCGGGCTGGATATGTCCATGTACCGCAGGCGCTGGTAGGACGCCACGCCGCAGCGATTCGCAACAGCTGCTGGATGGCTTCGCCACTGCCCCATGAGATCGCCTGCCTCTGGATTGAAGATGGCACTGCACGCTCACTGCTGCATCAGCAGATAGCGGAAATAGAGCGCCGTAAGCAGGCGGTCGAAAAACTGCTGCAAGGGCTGACCTACCGGACCCATCAATACAGCCCTCACTTCTGGATCGAGGTACCGGCTCCCTGGCGCGCATCGGAAATCGAGTACTCGCTACGCCAGCGTAATCACCTGATCTCGATCGCCGATGCCTTCAGCATCGGTAAAGGCACGGTTCCACAATTCGTCCGCGCGAGCGTCAGTAATGCCTCTGGCGGTGATCAGGCCCTGCATGATGGGTTCGCGATGCTCGCCCAGGTGCTGCGCCACGGAATCAATCAAGAGTCCTCGATGCTTCTATAGAATCCATTCAAGTGTTGCACCAAACACTTTCCGCAGCCTGCAGTCGGTACCGCAGCGAGGCAAGCACCACAACCGGTGTCCAAGGTTAAGGCCAGTTCATGAAAGACGGGCTCAGTCACACAAGAGAAGCCCTCAGAGGATGTCTTTTTGTTCCTGCTGCACTACCTCAGTTGTCTCGGAGTCGCATTCAAGTGCTTCTTCAAGAGGCGGCGCAAAGCCGTTGGATCGCTGAAACCCACTTGCTCGGCGACAGACTCCACCGAGCATCGACTACTTTCCAGTAGCGCTCGCGCCCTATTCAACTGGACAGTTCGAATTAAGTGCAAAGGCCCATGCCCTGTAGCCTTGGATACCCGCCTGGATAGCGTTCGGGTACTCATTCGCATCTTTTCCGCCAGAGAATCAACACTCACCGGCATTGGAAGCGACACCTCGACATGAGCGATCAGCTGCGCAATCAGCTCACCATGTGCCATCAACGCCGGCACCATAAAGGGTGATTGCAACTGCCGCTGATTTAGAAGCAAAGCTTTGGCCACTGCGGCGACCAGTTCCGGACCAAAACGTTGGCCGATCAAGTGCATCAATAAATCGGTGTGCCCCAAGGCTGCGCCCGCAGTAACCAGGGGAGCATCCTCAATCACCATACGGTCCGGGTCGACGTTACAGCAACCTGCCGCTAGCTGCCGCAATGTGGCGGCCAGCCACCAAGTCGTCGTAACCGTTTTCCCTTCAGTCAGTCCAGCTGCGTGCAAGAGAAATACGGCTGAACATGACGCCGCAACAGTCCCGCCAGCGGCCACATGCTGACGTAAAGCGGCCAGCACTGACTCAATCTCAGGCTGTAACAAACTCGACTCCAACTCAGTCGAATCATCAACATCCAACCCAGGAAGAATCCAGCAGGCTCGTCCATCAGACGGGAGTGTCAAACTCTGAGTGAGCAGACTCAGACCTCCACCTAATGAAATGGGCCCCTCTACTGTTGAGCAGACAATCCAGCGTGGCTCTGGCAAACCTAGCCGTGGCGCCAACTTTGATGCAGTTGAAAGTATGTCCAAGGACAACGTGACACTGGAGGCAAACGCCCCAGGGGGGACAACAACAATGAAATCGTTCATTGGCCGATTCTGCACGAAAGATGTCTGATCAGCCAATTCCGCCTCAAAGCGGATAACGCTTCAATGGTGTCCCTCTCATCAGGAACATCCATTCATGCCAAACATCACGATTAAACTGCCCGCCAATGTGCTGAGCGAAGGCACCATTCAACAACTTCTGGCAGCTGTTGACTGCGCAGCAGTAGAAGCCACCGGGCTCGGCAATGATCCTCGTCAGCGGCTTCTGTGTTGGGTCATGCTCGATGAGGTTGCTGATTCACGCTGGATGTGTGGTGGGCGTAGCGACTTCGACCAATTCATACCCTGCCACATACAGGTACTGGCTCCTGCCGGAGAATTGAATGCCGGGCGCCGGGCTCACTACGCCGCAGTACTGCATAAGGCAATTGCCGGTTGCCTGAGCGCCGAAGATCCTCGTGTGCTGATGACCTCCATCGTGATAAACGACGTGGTGGATGGAACCTGGGCCGCTAACGGCGATATCTGGCATCTGTCGGATTTCGTCAGGGTTGCCGGTTACGCACGTCAGGATGTTGTGACAGACATTTCACCCCAGTAGATATAACCACTGCAGCTACCTGGGGCTTCTGCCTTTGATGGCGGCGATTGAAAAGCTGAATGGGTGGAATCGCCGCCATCTCTGCCCATTCAGCTTTTCAAAGGGTCTCGCACAGAACCTAGGCACTTAGCTGCTTGATCCAGTCAAGGCTCGCAACAGTAGCGCCGGAGGGGCGGTATTCACAGCCGATCCATCCTGGGTAGCCACGCTGCTCCAGCGCCGCGAACAAGGCAGCAAAGTCCATGCTCCCCGTTCCCGGCTCGTGACGGCCCGGGCAGTCGGCAATTTGCACATGGACGGTCCTGTCATAAAACCGGGCCAGAACCCCGGCTGCATCTCCGGTCAGAAGCTGGGCATGGTAAAGATCGAGAATCAGCCCGACACTCGCAAAGCGCTCCAGCACCTGATGCGCCTTGTCGAAGTCAGACATGTAGTAGTCCGGCATCGCCTGCGCACTGATCACTTCGATAAGCGGCCGCAGCCCCTGGTCTTCGAAGTATTTGACTGCGTACTCCAGGTTGCTCCCAAAGGTAAGCGCCGCCTCATCCTGTGTCGTCACTCCTGACATGATGTGGACATCCGAACACGCCAGCGCCTTGGCGTAGCTCACAGCCTGGCGCAAGCCGTCGCGAAACTCTTCTTCCTTGCCCTGCAAGGCAGCGATGCCTTTGGTAACCCCGGCCGGTGCCGCGAACTGAATCAACGACAGGCTGTGCTGAGCCAGGTGGTCGGCCAGGAGACTGGCGTCGAACTCATAGGGCGACGGGAACTCCACCGCCCGAAAACCAGCGGCGGCGGCAGCCTCGATGCGCTGCAGAAAAGGCCATTCATTGAACTGGAAACCGAGATGAGCATTGAACTTGAGCATGGGGTAAACATCCGTCCTGGGAAGAAATGAAATCATCGGCCTGAAGCATCCTGCGCATCTCCAGCACCGCACTGTCGGGCGTAGTCAACACCGGCAGACCGGAGCGAGCCTGCGCCTGCCCTGCGGCGCTGGTCATTGAAAACTGGGCGAAACAGATCAGGTCGCAGGCGTCGACCTGAGTGGCCATTTGTGCGATGGCGCGATCGTGACCTTCCTTGTCCCCTTCACTCAACGCCTGCATCGCCCCAGGGACAAAATAGGGCACCAGCTCCAGCGCTCGACCGCTGCGCTCAGCCGCTTGCCTGAACTCGGCCATGATCGAGACGATGGTCGGCTCGAACGTCGCCAGCACCGCAATACGCGATGCTTGCGTGAGAGCCAGGTTGATCATGGCTTCGTTCGGCTTGAGTAGTGGAATGGCAATCTCGGGCTTGCACAGGTCGATGGCATCGCCAAAAGCCGAGCAGGTAAACAGAATCGCGTCCGCTGCGCTTTGCACGGCGTAATGGGACAGCGTCAGAAAGCGCGCCTTCATGCTCGCGGTCAGTTCGCCCTCCTCCACGCGGTCCCGGGACAACGAGTCTTCGAGCAAATTGATCACCTGTGCCTGCGGCCAATGCCGGGCAAAGGCCGTCGCGATCGGATCGATCGCCAGTGCCGTCGCGTGGATCAGGAAAATACGTGGAGCCTTCATGCTCATGTACCTCGACCAGATTGTTCGCCCCATCCGCCAGTGCTCTTTGTGCAGATCCCCACACCTTCGTATGGTATTTTCCAACTCCAGTCCGGTGGGGGCTCCCGCCCCAGCGGAAACGGACTGACGTCAATCATCCGAGAGAGAGCCTGTGATCAAGAAAGACCTCGCCTTGCAGTTGGCCCCCCGCGTTATCGAGATGATTCGCGCGCGCTCGATGAAAGCCGGCGAGCCGTTGCGCGAGCAGACGTTTGCCCAGGCGCTGGGTGTTTCGCGCTCGCCGGTCCGGCGAGTGTTTGCCTTGCTCGCGGAATGGGACCTCGCCATCCAGGAACCCAATCGTGGCTACTTTCTGAAACAAGACGCCGGGCAGATTCAAGAAACGACCTTCCCGCTCGCCAGCGATCCTTTCGAAGACTTTTACCTTCGGGTGGTCGACGACATTCTGGGGGGCGAGATACCTGAGCACTTTTTCGAAGCCCAGCTGCTGCGCCGTTACGAAGTGCCGCGCGGGCAGTTGCTCAAGGTCTTGAACAGGCTGGCCAGCGAAGCCATGGTGGAACGCAAGCCGGGGCAAGGATGGGGTCTGAAGGACTTCGTGCATAACGCCCAGGCACACATCCAGAGCTACCGCTTCCGCATGGCCATCGAACCGGCGGCCCTGCTCGAGCCGGGTTATCAGGTCAATCACGCCGCGTTCGCCCAGGCCAGGCAGCAACAGCAGGCCCTGCTCGACGGGGATATCCAGACCTTGTCCCGTGCCCAGCTGTTCCAGGTGGGCGCCCAGTTTCACGAACTGATCGTGCAGTGCTCCGGCAATGTGTTTTTCATCGATGCCATACGCCAGCAGAATCAGCTCAGGCGCTTCATCGGCTACAAGGCCAACGTCGACCGCACCCGTCTTATGGCGCAATGCCAGGAGCACATCCATTTGCTCGACCTCATCGAATCCGATCGGCGCGAAGAAGCCGCGCAATTTCTCTGGAAGCATCTGGACGAAGTAGGTCGTCTCAAGACTCAACAGGACGTCATGCCAGATGTGGGGATATAGAGCGCGCCCCTGACACCCGTTGACTGATCGAGGCTTTGTCGGAGCGCTCCAATCATCCGCCGGCCAGCTTATCACGATTGTTTTTAATAAACACAAAATACAAAAACACCGCCATCCCGACGACGTGATGTGCCCGCCGCCCAATCCAGAAAACGGCACCTCTACCCCCAAATCCGTCGACCTCCAAAAATTCATTGGTGGGCTGGCCGCGCCGGACCTCAAGGACGCCGTCGTCAAACAGATTGTGCTTCCAATCGGCTCACCCAAACCCTGGAAAGAGGCCCACCCCCTCCTTGCCAGAGTCCTCGACCAGGCGATCAACGTGACGAGCCAGATACCTGTCGATGATGGCCATAGACAGGATCCCGCTGCCCTTTTTCTCGCATCAGGCTTTCGAGCAAGCAGGCGGTGCCCAGTCACCCATGTCGGGGTTGCTGCACACGTCGTTGACCATGGTCTGGCCACGGGCAGCGATTTTCTGGCCTTCCTCACGCTTGGCCGTGGCTTGCTGCAAGGTGCGCTCGGTGGTGACGGCTTCTTTGGGCACATTCTTCTTCGTCGTCGGCTTGACGCTGGCCTTCTTGTTGGTCGCCTTCTTATCGGTGGCGGCCGGAGGCTTCACGGCGGCCACCTGGGCGACGTCCTGGCGTTGCACACCGACCGTCTGCAGGTCTTTCTCATAGGCTTGGGTGTAGACATCGATGCTCTCGCCCGCACGCCCGTCCACGGCGGCCATCAGCTCGTTGGTTTCCTTCAGGCCGCTGACGATCTCGGCCAGACGCAGGCGCCCTTCGCTGTCGCTGATCTTCTTCGTCTTGCGCGCATTGAGCAGTGAGGTGAATTCACGCTGGTAGCAGTTCTGCGCGGTACGGGTGTAGCTGATGCTGCGGTCGATTTCGCCGGTACTGTGGTCGATGTCGCTGGCGTAGGAAGCAATGCGCGCACGGTCGTCGCTGATCTGCTTCTGGCGTTCGCTGTAGTAGCCGGTCGCGCCGCCGACCAGGGCCCCGGCGGCGGCGCCTATCAGGGCATTGCGGCCGGCATCGCCGCTATTGCCGACCAGGGCCCCGGTCAGGCCGCCGAGCAGGCCACCGGCAATGGCGCCGGTGGCCACCGACTTGGTCATCGACTTGTCGGAACTGCGCAGCTGGCTGACCGGCTCATAGCATTGCGGGTAGTACTCGACCTTGGTCTGGGCCGCGACCTTCGAGCTTGGAGCCCCGAAGCCCGCGCATCCGCCCAGCAGCAGGGCGCAGCAGACCGCGGTAGGCAACGGCAGGGTACGAGCAAGGATCGAAGCGCAGTTCTTGAGTGAAGTATCCATGGTCATGTCTCTCCTTTTTGTGCGTATCAATTCCGTTTCGGCTTCTGCGCAGCGTGAGCGCTGTCCGACGTGAGCGAAGCCTGCCGACGCTACATCCAGCCTAGCTGGTCTTCGCCGCCACCGACGGCCGTTCCGACACCCTGCTCAGGGTCCAAGCAGCTCCTTCAGGATCGTCTCCGGATCGGCTCGGCGCTGCTGGCGAAACTGGCCCACGTGCCTGACGAAAAGCGTGGCCCGGGCGACCAGGCTTTTTCCCAGTACCGGCTTGTGATTGAGCTCTTCCCGGGTCCGCTGGAACTGCGCCTGGATCACCGCGTCGGTGTAGCGCGTTCCGTTCGCCAGGTTGTCGATGTAGATCGCCAGGGCACCCTCGAGCGCACTGCGCCCATTGGCGATAGCCGTTTCATAGAGCTTGGCGGTGGCTTCGTCCTGGGCGGCCCGCGCCTGATCGCGATCCTTCTTCAGGTTGGTCAGGCGAATGTTGTAGTTGTTGACGGTCTCGGCCACCAGGGCCGCCGACTGGATCAGGTTGCCGGCGGCCTCCTCGCGCTGCCGGGCGATCAGCGACACGTTGCGCTTGAGTTCTTCGTTCACCCGCGCCAGGCGGGCCTGCAGGTTCGGGTCGGTGCTGCTGGCGATGAGACTGTCCAGTAATTGGGTCGGGTCTTCGGCAGCCTCGATTTCATCGGTCAGGCCTGCCAGGCGGCCCTCCTGCTGCCACTGCTCGAACAGTTCCTCGTAGCGGGAGCGCGGTGCCGACAACGCCCCCAGCGCCACCCGGAAACCGGTGGTGGCGTTGCGCTGTTCGCTGCCGTCGGCGGCGAACAGCGGGTATTCCCGGCGCATGCCGGTGAACAGCGTCAGCTCGCCTTCCAGGTAGTTGCCGCCCTTGACCACGAAGCCGCCGTAACTGCCCTGGCGGCGGCCGGCGTGGACCAGTTGGAAGGACTCCTGGACCATCTCCGCGGCATTGCCGATCACGTCGAACAGTCCCAATGGATTGGGGTTTTTCAGCCCGACCGGCAACAGCCGCGCGCCCTGCCCCGTGCCCCCGGCGACCTGGCTGAACACTGCCCAGTCCCCTAGCGGGCCATCGCTGTCGCTGCCTTGCACCTTGCGCGGAAACAACCGCGCCTCCAACGCCTGGCGGCTGACCGCCTGGCCACCGCGGGCGGCGAATTCCCACTCCACTTCGGTCGGCAGGCGGACGAAGCCCATGCCGCCGTCCTCGGCCGCTTTGCCGCGGCCGCTGACCGGCAACCGGTCGCGGTGGTACTTGAGCAACCAGGCGCTGTACACCGCGGCAAAACGCTCGGCCTCGAGGCGCGACAGCTTGACCTTGGGCAAACGCGCAGACATGTCGTTCATGGGGGCGCAGGCCGGTGCCTCGCCCTGCCCCGCCAAGGCCGCCTCCTGGGCCATGACCAGGGCGTATTGGCGCTCGGTGACCTCGTATTTGCCGACGAAATAGAACATCGGCTTGAGCAGACTGTCGGCCCCGCTCTTGGGCAGGGCCGGGGCGATCCTGGCTTGCCAGTCGGCCGGCAGGTCGTCGAGGACGAACTGACCGTTGATGTAGTCGCGCCGGTAACCGGAGATGAAGGATTGCCGGTAGCCCGGATCGTCATCGCTGAAGGGGTAGCCGAGATTGACCTCACGGTCGTCCAGGGTGCCCTTGGCGAGGACATAGACGTAGCGGAACACCAGTTCACCTTCGCAGGGCAGCGGCAGGCTGAGGTCATCGGGCAGCGGTTTCGGATTATCCGCCGGGGCGCTCTCCGCCTGTACTGTGCCGGCCAGCGCCAGCATGACCAGAGCCTTCAGCCAGACCAGAGCCCTCAGCCAAACCAGGCCCCTCAGCCAGACCAGAACCCTCGGCCAGTTACACATCGCGCAATCCTTCCGATGCTTCGATCCGCGCCGCGCGCCAGCCACCGCAGGCCGCCGCCAGCAGGCAGCAGAGCAGCGTCAGCAGCAGGGCCAGCAGGTAGTGGACCGGCAGCAGCCGGCAGGCGTACTCCCCCGCCGCCGGTGCGAACAGCCGGTTCAGCCCGGTTTCGGCCATGCCGTACAAGCCCCAGGCCAGCAGCAGGCCGAACACCCCGGTGTACAGCGCCTGCAGTACGACGAAGGCGATCAGGGCGCCGGTCGAAAAACCCAGCAGGCGCAACACCGACAAGGCCCTGCGCTTGCGCTCGACGGCGGCCAGGGCGCTGGCGGTCATCGCCGCGAAGGCCCCGGCCAGGGCCAGGCTGGCGATGATCCAGAACACCAGGGTCAGGTTGTGGCTGAGGGAGCGCACCTGGGCGATGATGCCGGCCTGGGTCGCGACCTCAAGCCCGCGCTCGGCGAAATACCGGCGCAGGCGCTCCACGCCGTCCAGGTCCACGGCGTAGAGACGGAACCCCGGATACACCCGCGCCGGGTTCAGCTGTGGCTCATACCCAGGCCAGGCCTGGCCGTCGCGGTAGTCTTCGGCGGCCTCTAGCAGGGCCAGGGGCGCGAACAGCGCATCGCGCGGGAAGGCCGCGAGTGGCAAGACCCCCTGCACTCGCAGGCGGGTGCGCTGGTATTCCTGGCGCCCGGCTACCTGACGGCCGAACGCGGCGCTCAGCACGTCGCCGCCCTGGACCCCGAGTTTCTCCGCCGCCCGCTGGCTGAGCAGTACCTGGTCCGGCGCCTGGAGCAGTTGCCCGGGCGCCACCAGCGGGTCGCCCGCGGCGGTGGGGATCATCTCGACCGTCAGGGCCTGGCCGGCCGAGTCCGGGTAGAGGTCGGCAGTCGCGGCGATCTGTCGGGTACGCGGCACGACGAAGGCGACTTCGGGACGCGCGGCCAGTTCGGCGATGGCCTGGGCGCTGAAGCGTCCGCCGCCCATGGGCACCACTTCGCGCACGGCGGGGTCGCGCTCCAGGCGTTCGGTCAGGGTAGTGACCAGGCCGAACTTGAGGCCGAACAGCACCAGCAAGGGCGCGAGTACGGCGACCAGGGCCAGGACCGCGCAAGCCGACAGGCGCACCTCGGCGCGGTAGTCGTGCCAGGCCAGCAGGGCCATCAGGGCAAGCCGCATCAACCACCTCCCGCCAGCGTCGCGGTGACCCCGCCATCCGCGCCGCGCTGCACCTGCAAGGGATGCAACTGCAGCCCGGCGCGCCGGGCCAGCGCCTCGTCATGGGTGGCGACCAGGATGCACACGCCGCGCTCCTCGGCCTGGGCCACCAGCAGCTGCATGACCCGTTCGGCGTTCAGCGGGTCCAGCGAGGCGGTGGGCTCGTCCGCCAGCACGATGCTCGGTCCATGGGCCAGGGCCCGGGCGATGCTGACCCGCTGGCGCTGGCCCACGGAGAGTGCCGCCGGCAGCTTGTGCAGCTGGTCGGCGATTTCCAGCTGCTCGGCCAGGCGCCAGATCGTGGCATCGGCCGGCAGGCCGAGCAGCGCCCGCGACAACCCGATGTTGCGCTGCACGTCGAGAAACCCCAGCAACCCGCCCGTCTGCAGCACATAGCCCATGACCCGGCTGCGCAGCCCGGCCAGCACATCCTGGCGGCCGCTGCGCCAGAGCCCGGCGACATCCAGCGTACGGTCGTCGGCGCGGCATTCGAAGACGCCGCCCGGGTCCGGCGACAGCACCAGGGCCAGCAGGTCCAGCAAGGTGCTCTTGCCGCTGCCGCTGGGGCCTACCAGGGCCAGGCGCTGACCCGGGCGCAGGTCGAGCTGGGGCACCACCAGGCTGTAACGCTGTGGCCCCTCGCCGCGGGTCTTGCGGATATCCCTGAGCTTGAACATCAGGGCAGCGTCGCCAGGGGCACGCGGTACAGCGCATCGCCCGGCTGGGCCTCGCCGAAGCGGACCCAGTTGGCAATGTCGTTGTGGAAGGTCTCGTACAGGCGGATCTTCGACTCCAGTTCGTCGATGAAGTCCTGCTGCTCGGCCACGCTCAGGGACAGCCAGAGGTCCTGGGTCATGCTCAGCGATTTGCTGCGATACGGCAGGCCGTCCAGGTACTCGCCGAGGATGCCGCCTTCGACCAGGTTGCCGCCCTGCTTCAACCGCGTCGGGTCGCGGCTCATGTGGGCGCTGGCGCTGGCGATTTCCTGGAAGAAATCCTTGGGCGAGGTCTGGGTACGGCGGGCCGCATCGACGATCAGTTTCAGCGACTGCTGCAGGTCGTTGAGCTGCAGCTTGGTCAGCAGCACGCAGACCTGGAAGGCCGGCAGCGAGGGGTTGGTCAGGTCATGGTCGGAGGTCCAGGCGGTGATCAGCTGCGGCGCACGGACCGCCGACTGGCGGCCGAGAAAGTCCATTTGCATGGCGTAGCCGATGGCCGTGGCCTTGCTCGCGACGCTCGCTGTCCCTTGTAGCGGCGGCAGGCTCGGCAGCTGGTTGTTGCGCGCCTGATGCACCTGTTCGGCGAATACCGAGCCGATCTCGGCGACCGTGTCGCCGAAGCGGCCGACATCGCCGCCCGCCACCGGAATGTACAGGTCGCCGATCTGCGGGTTGGCGTCGGCCGTCAGGCTGCGGTACTGCTGCTCGGCGAAGCCGTGGTTTTTCCGGCCGGCCTCGGTGCGCAAGTGCAGCGCATAGATCTTGACCTGTTTGCTGAGGGCGGCTTCGCGCACCTCGGCTTCGTTCATCTGGGTGCGCCCCAGCGGATCGTTCTTGCGCAGGGCGCCTGCGTCGGTGACCAGCAGGATCAGCCGCCCGGCATAGGGGCTCCAGTCCGTACCCTCGACCGCCGCCATCACACCGGCGAAGGCATCCTCATTGAAGGCGTGGCTGGACACCTGGGCGGCCTTGACCTGGCCAGCCAGCTCGAGGAAGCGCTGTGGATCGCGACCCTCCTCCAGGCTCACCAGGGTTTGCGCCACATATTCCAGGCCCGGGGTCTTCTCGACATTGCTGCGAAACCCCACCAGGCCGAAGCTGACGCTGTCCAGGTCGCCACGGCTGGCGATCTGCTGGTGCAGTGCCTGCACGACCTTACGCACCCGGTCGATGTAGGGCTGCATCGACACCGAGGTGTCGACCACCAGCACTATCGCCGTGCGGAAGGCATCGCTGCCGGCCCTGGCCGCCCCCTCGGCCTTGCCCTGGGGCGTATTGCCGGGGTCGATGGAGGCCACGTTGAGCAGTTGCACCGGCTGGCCGTTGGCATCGAAGCTCTCTCGGGCCTGGAAAATCGGCAGCAGGTAGAACTGGTCCTGGGGGATGGCGCTGGCCACAGGCTCCAGCGCGACGATCTGCGGGTCCACGCTGCCTTCGTTCTGCGCCTTGTGCAGGGCCGCGCGGGCCTGCGCCGTGTCAGCCAGGAACCGTTCGAGGCTGCTCTGCTCGCGCAGGAACATGACCGGCGAACGACCGGAGCGCTCGGTGAATTTCAGCACCAGGCTCTGTTTCCAGTCACTGACCTGCTCGGCCGGCAACCAGCCATCGCGCTGGCCATCGCTGGCGGCGCCGACCTCCAGCCAGTTGCCACCCGCCACCGCCTTGCGCTGATAGACATACAGCACCGAGAACGCCGGCAGCGCCGCACCGTCGGGCGCCGCCCCGGGCTGGCCGGACACCTGTGCGCCGGGCTTGCTCAGCACCCGCTGGAACAGGGTTTTCTTGCCCGGCATCAGCAGCGGACGGTCGCCGCCATCGGCGTTCGTCGCCAGCGGCGGTTGCGCTGCGCTGGCCGTCTTGGCGGGCAAGTCCTGCGCATCGCCAGCCGGCGTTTTTTGCGCCTCGACCTGGTCGTTTTGCGGTTCCACCGGCGGCGCCGGACGCAGCCACCAGTAGCCCCCGCCAGCCAAGGCCAGTACCCCGGCCACGACCACACCGAACAGTGCCCATAACGGTCTACGCGACCCGGCCGGCGGCTCTGCGCCGAGGCTTGCGGCCCGGGTGGCTGTGGCGGCTGGCTCGGGTGCGTGCTCAGGCGCGGGCTTTGGCGCAGCGAGCGGCGGCATGTCGAGGGAAACCGGCGCCAGCCCGCCCAGGTCGGTCGTCGCGGATTGGCCGGCGGCCGCCGCGGTGGGCGGCAACGGCAATGGGCGCAACTGCGTCGCCTCGGCCTCGGCCGGCCCGGCGGGCGGCAGATGGTCCAGCGCGGCGATCAGGGCATCGGCATCGGCAAAGCGCTCGGCCGGGTCCTTGGCCAGCAGCTTGCGCAGGATCCCCTGGTAACGGCCGTGGGCGATGGGCAGTTCGGGCAGCGGCTCGGTCAAGTGGGCCAGGGCCGTGGACAGCGAGTCGCTGCCGATATAGGGCAGCTTGCCGGTGAGTATCTCGTAGAGCACCACCCCCAGGGCGTAGAGGTCGGTGCGCCCGTCGATCTGCTGGCCGCGGGCCTGTTCGGGGCTCATGTAGCTGGGCGTGCCCACGGCGAAACCGGCCTGGGTGAACTGGGTGTGGTCCTCCAGGGACTTGGCGATGCCGAAGTCCGAGAGCACCGCCGAACCGTTGGCGCGAAACAGGATATTGGCCGGCTTGACGTCCCGGTGCACCAGGCCCTGGGCATGGGCATACCCCAGGGCCAGGGCGATCTGGCGCAGGTAGACCAGGCCCTGCTGCGGGCTGAGCCCCTCGGCAATCCGCTCCTTGAGCGTCCCGTTCGGCAGGTACTCCATGGCCATGTAGTAGAAGTGGCCGACATTGCCGATGTCGTAGATGGTCACTGTGTGCGGGTGGGAGAGCCGCGCCAGGGTCTTGCCCTCGCGCAGGAAGCGCTCACAGAAGCTGCGGTCGGCGGCCAGCGCGGCGGCCATGACCTTGAGCGCCACCTTGCGCTCCAGCGAGCGCTGGGTCGCCAGGTAGACCGTGGCCATGGCGCCCTCGCCCAGCTCGCGCTCGATCGCATAGCCGGGAATGTCCATGTCCAGACTCGAGCGTTCTTCAGCTGATGCGTTTTCAGTGGGCATTGACGACTACCGCCGTGATGTTGTCGGGAGCGCCCCGGGTCAGCCCCAGGTGCACCAGGCTGCGGACCACCTCATAGGGGCTCGCGTTGCCCAGCACGTCGCGCAGTTCATGGTCCTCGACGGTCTTGGTCAGCCCGTCGCTGCACAGCAGAAAGCTGTCGCCGGGACGCACATCCAGGTCCACCGCCGAGAGCTCCAGCCGGTCCTGGGTGCCCACGGCGCGGGTGACGATGTTGGACATGGGGTGCTCGCGCGCCTCGTCCTCGCTGAGCAGCCTGCTGTCCAGCAACTCCTGGACATAACTGTGGTCATGGCTGATGACCTCCAGCTGGCCCTCGCGCAGGCGATACAGGCGGCTGTCGCCGGCCCACAGGCAGGTGGCCTTGTCACCTCGGGCGGCCAGCAGCACCAGGGTGCTGCCCATGATGCCGACCCCGCGCTGCGCGGTTTCCTGGCGAACTGCCGCGTTGGCCTGCTCCAGCCCCGCCCGCAATGCCTGGACATAGGCCGGCAAGGCGGGCTCGGGCGGGATGGCGCGCAGCGTGTCGACGATCAGGCTGCTGACGAAGTCGCCCGCCGCATACCCGCCCATGCCGTCGGCCACCGCCCAGAGGCCGGCTTGCACGGCATCCAGACAGGCATCCTCGTTGACCTGACGCACCATGCCGACATGGCTGTGGCTGGCGGATTCGTAACGCGTTACGGCTGACGACATGCCCTGGCTCCCGAAATGTCCCTAATTCCCAAAATCAGCTCTTAAAATCAGCTCCCGAAATCGAACTGCACGGTTTGCGCAAGCGACGCGCAGCCGCCCTCGCCCAGCAGAAAACCGCTGAAATCCTGCGCCGCCGGCAACCCCTGGCAACGCAGCAGCCCAGCGGCGACCCGTCCGGAGCCCTTGCCCCACCAAAGGCTCGCGCCCTCGCAGGCGTGCTGCAGCAGCACCGCCCCGCGCGCCGCCGCAGTCGTGGCGGCGAAACGCATCTGCCCCTCCAGCGCCGGCATGCACAGCACCTGCACGCTACAGACCGGACTACCGAGGGCCGGCACCGCGGCCTCGAAGGCCTCGACATCGGCCTCGGGCTCCAGGGTCGAGAGCAACAGGGCCTCGGCCGCCTCGAACCAGTCATCCGGGCCGGCCACCAGCGCGCCCAGATCGGTCTCGGCCTCCAGCTGCAACGCGATGGTCAGCGGGAAGTAGCGCCCGACCCGGTCGACGCTGGGCATCATCACCCCCACCACCGCCTCGCTGCCGAGCAGGCCCGGCGCCACGGCAAAGCGCCACAGCGGGCTGACCAGGTAGGCATCCAGCCAGGCCGCCCCGAGCGCCGCCTGGCTGGTGGCCATGCCAGCGGAGAGCCAGGCATCCCAGCGCTCGATAAAGGTCGGCGACAGGCCGCGGTGGATGAAGTCCCCGCGGCCGGCCAGCTTGCCGTAGAAACCAGGGCTGCTCACAAGCGCTCCGGCAGGCTGAAGCCGGACAACAGCCGGCCCTTGAACGGGTTGAACGCGCTGCTGGCGCGCAGCTCGCAGGAGATACTGGAGCTGTCGACGCGCATGCGCAGGGTGAAGCGGTCCGGGGCGTTGCCCTGGGTCAGGTCGGACTGTTCCAGCAGGCGAAACCAGGCCCAGGGGCCTTCCAGGGTCAGCCCCGAACGACCGGCGCTGGTGGGCGGCGTGACGGACAGGCGCACCACCCCCAGGCTGTTGGGGCTGGGCCATTGCATCGCCATCGGCCGGCTGGGGCCATGGTCGTAGCTGAGCTGCTGGCCGTCCAGGTCGAGCAGGAACTGGCTGATGGAGGCGTCCATGGCCACGGGCTTGAGTTCGAAGCGAACCGTCGGCCGGGTGCCTCCGGCGCGGAAGTAGGCATCGCGAATGGCCGCGGCGCGCTGGAAGGTTTGCAGCACGCCCGGGCCTATGCCGAGTTTTTCAGCTGCGCCCGGCTGCCAGCGCCAGCTGCTGGTCGAGGTGTTGACGTAGGGTTGCAGGTACTTGCGAAAGTAGTTGTCCATCACCCCGCCCACGCCGAAGAAGTTGCCGAAGTCCTCCAGGGTGGCCTCCCGCGAACTGGAGTTGACCATGGGGTAACGGCCAGCCAGGGACTGGCGGTAGACATTCACCACCTCACTGACCCAGGCCGCGTTCAGCTGGGTGCGGATGCCGCCCATCATGCTGCTGGTGGTGGCGTTGACCACCGAGTTGACCAGCTTCTGCACCAGTGGCGGCTGACGTTCGGCGCCGAGCTTGACCCGCGATGCCGTGGCCACCGCCTGGTTCTTCGCCTCGCCCAGCAGGGCCTCGCCGCTGGCGCCGCTCATGGCGCTGACCTGCACATAGAGCTCGTTGAGCTGGGCCAGCAGATCGTCGATCGGCGCGGGCCCCTCCCCGCTGGTGGCCAGCAGGCTATTGAGCTCGGCGAAGCGCGCGGTGATGGGATCGACCTGCGAGGCTGCCGACGAATCTTCCTGGGCCGATTGGCCGACCAGCGAGCCGAGCTGCTGCTTGAGTTTGTCCACGGTGCCGTCGGCGGCCTTGAGCTTCTCGGCCAGCAGGCGATCCTCTTGTTGCAGGTTGGTTTCCTTGGCCACTGCGGCGAGCAGTTTCTTCAGTGGCGAGTTTGGCCCGGAGAGCACCCGCAGCACATCGGCAGCCTGGGCGATGCTGTTGACCGAGACGAAGTCGAGATCGCCGAGCAGTGTTTCCCATTGGTTGAGGAAATCCTGGAAGTACAGGGCCCGCACCTCCAGGGCCAGGCTGGCGACATCCTGGTTGTCGTTCAGCGGCCGGCCGAGTACCCATTGCTCCTCGGCCAGGGCGCCGGACTGGCTGAGACTGGCGACCATGAACGCCTGGCGGTAGCCGCGGTAGGTATAGAAACCGGATAACGGATCGCTCAGCGGCTTGCCGCTCTTGCGCGTGAACACCAGGGCGGCGTCGCGCCCGGCCGCTTCGCTGAGGCGAAAATCCGCTACGCCCTCGGGCAGCTTCTGGCGTTTCACCCGGCTGTAGACCCGCTGCGCCACGGACATCTGCTGCAACTGCCGACGCAGGTCGGCCAGCAGTTCCTCATCCAGCCTCGCCGGTGGTGGCTTGTGGGCGAACAGCGCATTGAGATGCTCGGCCAGGGCCAGCCGCTGTTCCGGGGCCAGGTCGCGCGGCAGGCTGCGGTCCCAGTCGAGGTTGATCCAGGTCTTGATGGCATCGGCGTCATAGTGCTCGGCGCTGGCCAGCATCAGGTAGACCTTGAGGCCTTCGTAGAGAAACTCGGTGTTGCCGCCGCTGCGCAACTGTTCCTCGATGCGCGTCAGCAGACGCGGCGCCAGCACCGCGATCAGCAGCTTGCGGTACACGCTGGTGGCTTCGGCGCCGAGCATGTCGCCCTGGAACAGGCCATAGCCTTCGGCCCAGGACAGCGAATTGTCGGCGACATGGCGAACGGCGTTGAGCAGCGGCAGCACGGCCAATACCTCGCGCTGCGCCGGGCTGAGCGATTCGACCTGCCCCTTGAGCGGCGCCAGGCGCGCGTCCACCTCGGCGATATAGGCCTGATTGGCGCGGTAGCTGGCGACCCAGATGGCCGTCACCGCAAGCAATACCACGGCACTGGCGGCGAGTACGCCACGATTGATCCAGCGATGCCGGCGCTCGACCTTGGGGTTGCTGCCGACCAGGCCGCGCTCGCCGAAGGCGACATCGCGGAACAAGCGGGTGATGAAGTAACTGCGACCGGTGCCGGTCTGGCGCGCCAGGTGCTGGCGATCCAGGTTCATGCTTTGCGCCATGCTGCCGATCAGACGGTCGATGGGGCTGCCTTCCTGGGTGCCGCTGGTGAAGTAAAGCCCGCGCAACAGCGCACGTTCTTCATAGGGATTGGGCTTGAATACCCCCTCGAGGAAGGACGACAGGTTGTGCCGCAACGCCGCGAACTGCTGGATGAAGCCGTAGATCAGATCGCGTCGGTTGGGGTCGCGCTCCTGTTGCAGGCGTTCCACCAAACGCTCGGTAAGACGCGCCTCGAGGGCGGTGAACTCCTCGTCGAAACGGGCCAGCGGGCCTTGGGGGCTCTTGCCATCGTCCAGGGCAAAGGTGACGCCCCAGACCTGGGCGCGCTCTTCCTTGCTCAGCGCGTCGAAGAACTCCATGAACCCCGGCACCAGGTCGAACTTGGTGAGCATCACGTAGATCGGGAAGCGCACACCGAGCTGGCTATACAGCTCCTGCACCCGCGTGCGGATGGCCCGGGCATGGGCGCTGCGCTCGGCCTCGCTGCCCAATAACAGGTCGGACAGGCTGATGGCGACGAAGACGCCATCGATCGGCCGGCGCTTGCGCTGGTTCTTCAACAGGTCGAGAAAGCCCAGCCAGGCCGCCTTGTCCACCGCCGCATGGCTGTCCTGGGTGGTGTAGCGCCCGGCGGTGTCCAGCAGCACCGCTTCGTCGGTGAACCACCAGTCGCAGTTGCGCGTACCGCCGACGCCGCGGATCGCCCCGCTCCCCATCTGTTCGGCCAGCGGAAAGTGCATCCCGGAATTGACCAGCGCGGTGGTCTTGCCCGAGCCCGGCGGGCCGATGATCACGTACCAGGGCAGCTCGTAAAGGTTGCGCCGCTCGTTACCGCCGAGCTTGCTGCGCTTGAGCAATAGCAGCGCTTCGTCCATGCGTTGCTTGAGGGCCGCCAGCTCTTCGGCGGTGGCGACGCTGGCCGCATCCGGCGCCACCGCCGCCAGGCCCTGCATGACCTTGGCGGCGTTGCGCCGGGCCTGGACGATGCGCAATACGCGCACACCGATCCAGGCCAGGAACAACAGGCCGATCAGCGCCCAGCGTACGGCCGCCGGGGCCAAGGGTTCATAGGCGGCGACGATGATCAGCGGACCGAGGAACCAGATCACCAGGCTCAGGGCGAGCAGGCCGAGCAGCGGCACCACCCAGCGCACCAGGAAATTGATAAAGGCCTTCACTGGTTGCCCTCCGCTAGCACGGTAATCTCTACGCGCCTGTTCCTGGCGCGTCCGGCGGCGCTGTCATTGGAAGCAACAGGTTCCGCGTCGCTGCGCCCTTCGGCGGTGAAGCGCTGGGGTTGCCCGCTGCGGGCGGCGAGGATCTCCATCACTTGCTGCGCCCGATCCTGCGACAGCTTCCAGTTCGAGGGGTAGCGCAAGGTGGCGATCGGTCGGTTATCGCTGTGCCCGGTGACCTGCACCGTGCCCTTGACCTGGCGCAGGGCATCGGCGACCCGCAGCAGCAAGGGCTGCAACTGTTCGGAAATGCTCGCGCTGCCCGAGGCGAACAACTCGTCGCCACGAATGGTCACCACCGAGCGATCCAGCGCATCCTCCACGGCAACGCGCTGGGCCTTGATGTCCTCGGCGAGGAAGCGCGCCAGGCGTGGGCGTTCGATCAACCTGGGCTGCTGCGCTGGACGGTCGATAGTTTGCACCGGGATCTCGCCCAGGGCGTGGATATTGCGAAACACCGGCTCGGCGTCGGCCGCCAGCTTCAGGCGCAAGCCGAACAGCAGCAGCAACAGCACGGCCAGGCAAATGGCCACGCCAACCCAGGGCGGCAGGAATTGCGACAAGCGATCGCGCACCACGCTGAGCCCCCGCCAATGCGGCGACAGCTCGCGCTCGAATTCGCCGCGCACGCTGCGAATGGTCGCACTGGTGCGCTCGCGCAACGCCTCCAGCTGGCTGCGGCCGTCATTCATGACCCGGTAGCGGCCCTCGAAACCCAGGCAGATACAGAGGTACAGCAGTTCGAGAATGTGCAGGCGCTGCTGGGGGTTCTGCAGACAGTGTTCGAGCAGCTGGAAGACTTTTTCGCCGCCCCAGGCTTCGTTGTGCAGGGTGATCAGCAGGCTCTGCTTGCCCCAGTCGCTGGTACTGCCCCAGGGCGTGCTGAGTACCGCTTCGTCCAGCGCGGTACAGAGCACATAACGGCTGAGCATCACCTCATCCTGGGCGACGCCGGCGGCGCGCGCCTGCTCCTCGAACTGGCGCAGGTAGGCCAGCAACTGGGCGCGCAGGCTGGCCGGTTGCGGGTGAGCGAGGGTGCTGCGCAAGCGGGTCAGCAACGCCAGTATCGGGCCGGCCGCCCGCTCCAGCGGGTTGAGGCCCTGGGCCAGGCTGCTCGCCACTGGCGCGCCCGGCATCGCAATGTGCGGATCGGCGGCGCTGGCGCCATCCTTCCTTGGCGTAGAGGCATCGACGGAGCGCCCGCCGGGCCGCGGCATGATCAGGGTATGGTCGTTGCCGCCCGGCGAGGCGCCGCCTGAAGTGCCGCCTACGCCAGAGCTGCCGAAGGGATCATCGATCGGGTGCATGACGAATTATCCTCGGATGGCCCAGAAGGCCAGGTTCAGGCCCGGGAACTGGCCGGCAATGTGAAAGGCGAATCCCCCTGAGTTGGCCAACTGTTTCCAGTGCTCGCTGCCACGGTCCAGTTCGAAATAGCTCGAGCCGGCGTGATAGGGAATCTGCCGCGGCGCCACGGGCATGGACAGCAAGGCGATGCCCGGCAACTGCAGGTTGACCAGGTCGCGGATGTGTTCCACCGAGCCGATCTTGGCCTGCTGGGGGAAATGCGTGCGCAGGGTTTCGGCCGGTACCTCGGCCCGCACCACCAGGACGAAGCTGGCCATCTCCAGCAAGCTCTTGTCGGCCAGCATCGCCACATGCACGCCGTAGGATTTCTCGACGATGGGAATCGGTGTGGCGCGGGTATCGATGACCATCGACAAGGCTTGCCGCAGATCGTGCATCACCGGGGCGAAACTGCTCGCCAGGTCGTCGTGGGCATAGGCCGGGTAGTCGCTGGGGCGACGCCCGGCGGCGGAAAAGGTGGCGAACTCCCCCGCCAGGCAGACCGCCTCGCGATAGAAGTCCTGCGGGTGCAAGGGGCTCAACCGGGCCAGGTGGCTGAGCAGGGGCTCGGCGCGATTGACCAGTTGCAGCAGCAGAAAGTCGGCAATCTCCGAGGCACCGCCGGCCCCCGAGGCCACCACCCTTCCTGCCAGGGCCTCGCCGCGCTGGTGCAACAGCCCTTGCAGCTCGCTGCGAAAGGCCGCCAGCACGCTGGAGGCGGCCACATCGAGCAGCGGCGGGATATAGTCGTCGTCCAGCTGCACGGCATTGTCCGCGCGTTTTTCCAGGACCCGGATCAAACCGAGGCAGGCATATTCGCCGAGGCCGTCGCGCTCGGTCAGCAGGCGCAGGGCTTTGCCGCCGATCGCCAGCGACGCGCGGCTCTCGAAGGCGGCGTTGTCATCGCGCACTTCCCGCACCTGGCTGATATAGCGCGCACCGCCCGGTGCCTCGCCCTCCCCCACGGTGTCGCGGCTGCCGGCACGCTTGAGCGGCAAGCCCAGGAAGACCTGCGCATCGCGCAGGTTGTCGTTCACGTTCAGTGGCGGCGGCGGCAGATCGTCGCCGGGAATGTCGAAAGGCGTGCCATCGGGTAGCACCCCGCGCGCGCTGACAATCGCCACCTTGCCCTGGCTGAGCAGGGACTCGTCGATGCGCAGCTCGGAAAACCCCCAGCCCCCCGCGCTCAACGGGCGGCAACGGCCATCGATCAGGGCTTCCATGTAGCGATCATGCTGCTGGAGATGCTGCGGCCGCAGAAACATTCCTTCGGACCACACCACACGGTTATTCCAGGACATGGGCTGGCTTCCTCGACAGGACTAATTCGCAGGTTTCGTGGCTGCCGCGCTGATCGCCCTGGCCTTCAGGGAAACCGTCAATGGCGTGGTTTCATTGCTCGGGATACTGACCATCTGGCGCCACACGGCGCTGTCCAGTTCACGGTAGGACACCACCAGGCCGAGCAAACGGCTCTGCTCGTCGAGCGTGCGCTCCAGGGTCAGCCGTTGACCCGGCTGGATGAGCAATTCGTCCTGCGCCACCAGGTCCGCGGACAAGGTCGCGCCGGTGGCATTCACCAGGGAGAAATAGTCGGCGCGACTGAAAGCTCCGCCGCTCTTCAACTCGTACAAACGCACCCGCACCGGCGTCGCCTGGCCGCCCGCCGAAAGATTCAGATCGGCAGCGGCCTGGATATGCATGACAACGACAGTAGGCGTAGGGGGCGGCGGCGGACTCGAAGTACAGGCAGTCAGCAGCAGTACTGTTGCGAACAACAAGAACTTTGGCATGTCGTCGTCCTCACTGACATTTATTATTCCAAATCGAAACTACCGATAGCCAAACAAGATCAACTCACTATTTAATAGCCATTAGCCTTTATCCAACTAACCGATGGCACTCAGCCTTTTCGCAACTTGGTATTTTGTTCTTCATAGGCTCGACTGAATTCGCGCCCGAACAAATCCTCGAAATCATCTTCGGCCTCCCTGGAAATGCTCGCATAGAGTTCCGTGAACAACTCCCAGTATTGCGCTTGACGCCTACCGGGCAGCAAAGCGCCAATAGCCGAAGGTTGACTTAAACGCGCTTCCAGTACCGCGGGCTGAAAACGCTGGAGCAGGTGTTTGATCGAGGCTTGTACGCCCGCCATGACGGCCAGTTGATGCGCTTTCAGGTCGTCGAAACTTTCCTTGATCGCCTGGTCGGCCGGCATGAAGGCCTGGTTGCCGGAACGCAGCAATAACAGCAGCGCCTCATCGACATTGGGGGCGAATTTGAGGGGGTTGTTCTCCACCGGGCGGATCATGGTCTGGGCCATGCGGAACTCACCCTTGAGGCTGGCACGGGCGCGCAGCACCTCGATCAACCCCTCGACCATATGCCGGTAGCTGCGGCCGATGGCCTCCATTTGCGCGCGGGTTTCGCCTCTGTCGATACGCAATTGCTCGAGCCCCGCGCCCCTGAGAAAGGCTTCCAGCACCTGTTCATTATCGCCCCCGATTGCCGGCGCCGCAGGCGCAACCGCGGCCCGTTGCACGGCCGGTTCGGGTGCGCTGCTGGCAATATTTTCCGATACCGCTGGCAATGGTTGCGGCTGGGCTTGCGCAGGGGGCGGCGCCACCGGCGCCGGGCCCGCACCCAGCTCGGTGAAGGGGTCCCAATCCGCCGGAATCGCCGGTGCCGCGCCGGTTTCGCTGGCCGGGGGGGCGCTGGCGCGTTGTGGCTCGGGCGGGCGGAAATCATGGCGTTCGGGCGGCACGTGGTCGGCCAGGGCCGGAGGGGGGACAGCCGGGGACGCGAGAAAATCGAACAGGTCGGGCTTGGTGTCCAGGGGCGAACCGCCCGCGTGGATCTGCACCCTGCTGGGGGGCGCCGCCGCTGCGCCGGGAATCTCGCCCGGCGCCTGGCGCTTGATCAGCGCATCGAAGCCGGTAAAGGGATCGCTCATCCCGGGTGCGCCGTTGACGATCTGCGGGGCGCCGTTGATCTGCACCAGGATGTCGTACTCGCCGACGCGCAGCAGTTCGCCGTCGCGCAAGGGTTCGCTGTTGCCGCGGTGCATGCGCACGCCGGCATTCATCAGCTGTACGCCATTGGTACTGGTGTCGGTCAGGTAGTAGGTGCCGTCACGCAGTTGAATGACGCAGTGCTGGCCGGACACCAGGCGCTCCGGGTCTGGAAGTACCCAGTCGTTCTCGGGGTTGCGACCGATTTTCAGCTCACCGCGATCAAGCTCGAACTCCGCCCGTTGGCCGGGAGTCAGCTTGTGATAACTGGTGATTGTCAAACGCAGCGGCATTAGAACTCCTTGTACGGTATTGCTCAATAACAACAGCTCGGGCATGCCAGCGAGTGCAAAGCGAGTATAGCCCCCTAAAAGATTTCCGTGCCCTCAAAGTTCCTGCGCTTATATTCGCTTTTTTCAAATAAGCCCTATAACAAAAGAAACTAAAAGAACCACCACCCACCACCTATCTTCAAACATCACAAGGTTCCCCCCATTGGTCGGAGAGTTTCTTGACAACAATTGAACTGGGCTAAAACTTCAGTTCAATTATTGAATCCAGAAATGACCAAAAAAGTGGGTCTGGATAGAACACGCATCTGCAGGAAAGGGATTTTGTCGTGCGCTCGCCCTGACCGGGCGCCGATTGCCGGGCCGATATGGAGATCACGTCCGTGATGGATGTACAGCGTTTGTTGGAAACCATTTCCCCTGACTCCCCCTGTGGCGGCGACCTCGAGTACGACGCCGCCTTTCTCGAGCTTGAACGCGCGGCGCAAGGCCAGCCCGAACGGCAGATGGGCGATGCCGTGCTACCCGCCACACCGCCGGAATGGCGCCAGGTCCGCGACCTCTGCGTCGAGCTGTTCACGCGCAGCAAAGACCTGCGCATCGCCAACTACTTCCTGCAAAGCGCCATTGCCCTGCAAGGCCTGCCCGGCCTGGTGCAAGGGTTGCAGCTGATCCAGCAGTTGCTCGCGCAGTATTGGGACGACCTGCATCCCAAGCTGGATGCAGAAGATGGCAATGACCCCACTTTCCGGATCAACGCCCTCGCCGGCCTCAACGCCGAGCCGGTCATTCGCCTGCTCTGGGGCATGCCGCTGATCAGCTCGCGGGCCTTTGGCAACGTCGGCCTGCGGGCCGCGCTGAATGCCGCCGGCTTGCAGCGCTTCGCCAGTGAAAGTCTCAGCCCGGACCAGCTCGGCGCGGCCTTTCAGGACTGCGCGGGCGAACAGCTCGAGGCCTGCCGCGCCGCCCTGAACGATGCCCATGGCACGCTGTTGACCATAGAGCGCGAGGTCAACGAACGGGTCGGCTCCAACCACGGCGCGGACCTGGGCACGATCAAGCAACTGCTTCGGCATGCGGTGCAAATCATCGCCGAGCACGCCCCGCAGCCGGGCGTTTCCAGCGCTGTCGCGCAGGCCGGCGAGCCTGTCGATGCAGCCACGTCCACGGCCCCCAGCGCCGCCGCGCCGCGCATCGCGGGCGAGATCGGCAACCGTGACGATGTGCTGCGCAGCCTCGACCGCATCCTCGGTTACTACGTCAGGCACGAGCCCTCAAGCCCGGTGCCCGTGCTCTTGAGCCGCGCCAAGAGCCTGGTCAGCGCGGATTTCGCCACCATCGTGAGCAACCTGATTCCGGACGGTTTTTCCCAGTTCGAAAAATTGCGCGGGCCCGAAGGTGAACAGTCCGAGTGAAAACGCTTAACCGACGCCCATCCAACACAGCCGCCTAGGCAGCGCAGGAGGAAAAATGGCTAACACCAGCAGCCAGAAATTCATCGCCCGTAACCGTGCTCCCCGGGTGCAGATCGAGTACGACGTAGAGCTTTACGGTGCGGAGAAGAAGGTGCAATTGCCCTTCGTCATGGGGGTGATGGCCGACCTTGTCGGCAAGCCCGCCGAACCGCTGCCGGCGGTGGCCGACCGCAAGTTCCTGGAGATCGACGTCGACAACTTCGACTCGCGGCTCAAGGCGATGAAACCGCGGGTGGCGTTCAACGTGCCCAATGCCCTGACCGGCGAAGGCAACCTGAGCCTGGACATCACATTCGAGAGCATGGACGACTTCAGCCCGGCCGCGGTGGCGCGCAAGGTCGATGCCCTCAACCAACTGCTCGAAGCCCGCACCCAGCTGGCCAATCTGCTGACCTACATGGACGGCAAGACCGGCGCCGAGGACATGATCATGAAGGCGATCAAGGACCCGGCGCTGTTGCAGGCATTGGCCAGCGCGCCGAAACCGACCGAACCCGAGCCGCAAGCCTGACAGAGGACGCAGACCATGGCCGAATTGATGAAAGACCCGCAGGCCCAGGCAGACGCCGCGATCGAACAACCGAGCGACTTCGCCGCCCTGCTCCTGCAAGAGTTCAAGCCCAAGACCGAGCACGCCCGTGAGGCGGTGGAAAGCGCCGTGCGCACCCTGGCCGAACAGGCCCTGAGCAAGACCGAGCTGATCTCCAACGACGCGATCAAATCCATCGAATCGATCATCGCCGCAATCGACGCCAAGCTCACCGCGCAGGTCAACCTGATCATGCATCACGCCGACTTCCAGCAACTGGAAAGCGCCTGGCGCGGCCTGCACTACCTGGTCAACAACACGGAAACCGACGAGCAGCTGAAGATCCGCGTGATGAGCATCGCCAAGGGCGACCTGCACAAGACCCTGAAGAAGTTCAAGGGCACCGCCTGGGACCAGAGCCCGATCTTCAAGAAAATGTACGAAGAGGAATACGGCCAGTTCGGCGGCGAGCCGTTCGGCTGCCTGGTGGGCGATTACTACTTCGACCAGTCGTCGCCGGACGTCGAGCTGCTCGGCGAGCTGGCCAAGGTCTGCGCGGCGATGCATGCGCCGTTCATCAGCGCGGCCTCGCCGACGGTGATGGGCATGGGCTCCTGGCAGGAGCTGTCCAACCCGCGCGACCTGACCAAGATCTTCACCACGCCGGAATACGCTGCCTGGCGTTCGCTGCGCGATTCCGAGGATTCGCGCTACATCGGCCTGACCATGCCGCGTTTCCTCGCCCGCCTGCCCTACGGCGCCAAGACCGACCCGGTGGATGCCTTCGCCTTCGAGGAAGAAACCAACGGCGCCGACAGTTCCAAGTACACCTGGGCCAACTCGGCCTATGCGATGGCGGTGAACATCAACCGCTCGTTCAAGCTCTATGGCTGGTGCTCGCGGATTCGCGGCGTGGAGTCCGGCGGCGAGGTGCCGAACCTGCCGACGCACACCTTCCCCACCGACGACGGTGGCGTGGACATGAAGTGCCCGACCGAAATCGCCATCGCCGACCGGCGCGAGGCGGAGCTGGCGAAGAACGGTTTCATGCCGCTGCTGCACAAGAAGAACACCGACCTCGCCGCCTTCATCGGCGCGCAATCGCTGCAGAAGCCGGCCGAGTATGACGACCCCGACGCCACCGCCAACGCCAACCTGGCGGCACGCCTGCCCTACCTGTTCGCCACCTGCCGCTTCGCCCATTACCTGAAGTGCATCGTTCGCGACAAGATCGGCTCGTTCAAGGAAAAGGACGACATGCAGCGCTGGCTGCAGAACTGGATTCTCAATTACGTGGACGGCGACCCGGCCCACTCCACCGAAACCACCAAGGCCCAGCACCCCTTGGCCGCGGCGGAGGTGGTGGTCGAAGAGGTCGAGGGCAATCCCGGTTACTACAGCTCGAAGTTCTACCTGCGCCCGCATTACCAGCTCGAAGGGCTCACGGTATCGCTGCGGCTGGTATCCAAGCTTCCATCCGCCAAGGCGGTTTGATCCATCCCCGGTGGCACTCGCCGTGGTGGCGGGTGCACTGCAACACAGCGTGGCCAATCGCTGGAGCACAGTGGTGTAGACCACTCAAGGAGGCATGATGGCTGTTGATATGTTTATCAAGATCGGCGACGTCAAGGGCGAGTCCCAGGACAAGAACCACAAGGAGGAGATCGACGTGCTTTCCTGGAGCTGGGCCATGGCCCAGTCCGGCAACATGCATGTGGGCGGTGGCGGCGGTGCCGGCAAGGTCAATATCCACGACCTGACGTTGACCAAGTGGGTGGATAAATCCTCCCCCAACCTGATGATGGCCTGCTCCAGCGGCAAGCATTACGACGAGGCCAAGCTGACGGTGCGCAAGGCCGGCGGCGACGATCCGGTCGAGTACCTGACCATCACCCTCAAGGAGGTCCTGGTGTCCTCGATCGGCACCGGCGGCAGTGGCGGTGCGGATCGCCTGACCGAAAACATCGCGCTGAATTTCGGCCAGGTGCTGGTCGACTACCAACCGCAGAAGCAGGACGGTTCCAAGGACGGCGGCCCGGTCAAGTACGGCTGGAATATCCGCCAAAACGTCAAGGTATGACGCCAGCCACCCTGCAGCCCTGCCGCAGGGTGCTCGGCTTGTACCAGGGGCCACGGCGCAACAGGAGGTTCGATGATGGCCAGACCCGCGTTCATCAATCTGTGGAACAACTACCCGACTGAAAGCCAGCCTTGCGATGGCGGTTGGGAAAATCAATGCGCGATCCGCATGAGCATTACGCTCAACGCCGAGAGAAGCATCCTCGTGGATGGCCACACCTATTCGGAACCGCGCTGCAGCCACGGCCACGCCCGCGGCGCCGAGTCGCTGGCGAACTGGCTGTGGCGCCAGCATCTGGGCCGGCCGAGCATCTTTACCGACGCGGCCAAGGCCAAGCTGCAGCTCAATGAGAAGAACGGGATCATTTTTTTCAAGGATTGCTTTACCCGCAGTGGCGAGAGTCGCGCGGCCGGCGACCATATCGACCTGTGGAGTCGCGGTTTCACCAAGACCTATGACGACCCGGCCAACCACTCCGCCCAGGTGTGGTTCTGGGAGCTGTCATGAGTCAGCGCCGGTTTCGCCTTATGGTCGCGGGCTTGGCGGGTCTGATTTTGCCCGCCTGCGCGCAGAACCCGGCCGACAGCGCCACCCAGGCGCGCTTCCTGGCCCGGGACCTGCTGCTGGAAGAGCGCAATGGCAACTGTCGCGTGCTGGTCCCGCAGCAACCCGGCATCGACCTGAGCCTGAAATGGCCTTGCCAGTTCCACCGTGACCCCAGCGGCACGCTGCGCACCAAGCAGGTGGGGACACGCCAGGTGATCTTGGTGGAAAGCAGCGAGCAACTGCCCTCGCCCAGTCGGGATTGCCGCACCGAGATCCAGGCGCTACGCAGCGGCTCCGATCAGACTCTGGAAGCCTCGTCGGCGGTGAGCCGGGTGACGGCCTGCCCGCCCTTCCAGTGGGATGAGAAAATGTTTATCGGCCTGTTCGAACCCGACGCTTGACCGCACGCCAGGGCTCGGCTCGAAGCCTGCGAACAAGGAGATGGCAATGAACGCCGAACAGCCGATGGGTGCAGGTCAGTTGGGCGGCGCCTTGCGGGCCCTGCGGGATCAACTGCGCAGCCTCGGCTGCGCCGACAGGGATAACTGAAAATGGCCGAGCTGACCCTGCAAGAACGCCTGCAACCCTCGTTGCTCGATCGCCTGACCGACGATGATCCGCACAACCCGAAAGAAGCCGCCGAGCGCCGCGTCATGTCGCTGACCCAGCTCAAAGCGTGCGTGCTGCGCGATCTGGCCTGGCTGTTCAACACCTGCGTGCTGTTCGATCCGGAGCAGGCCGCGCAGATGCCGGCGGGCAACTCGGTGCTGAATTTCGGCCTGCCGCCCCTGGCCGGACATACCGCCTCGAGTGTCGATGTACAGGCCATCGAAGCCTTGTTCAGCGACACCATCGCCACGTTCGAGCCGCGCATCCTCAAAGGCTCGTTGAAGGTTCGCGCGCGACTCGACGGCAATGACATGAGCCACAACGCCCTGAGCTTCGAGATCGAGGGCGATCTGTGGGCCGAGCCGGTGCCCCTGCGCCTGCTGCTCAGCACCGCCCTCGACCTGGAAACCGGGCACGTCAAGGTGACGCCGGCCGAGCCCGCCAGGAGACGCCAATGAACCCGCGCATGCTCGAGTATTACAACCAGGAGCTGCAGCATATCCGCGAGAGCGCCGCCGAGTTCGCCCAGGAGTTCCCCAAGATCGCCAGCCGCCTGACCCTGTCCGGCATCGAATGCGCCGATCCCTATGTCGAGCGTCTGCTGGAGGGCTTCGCCTACCTGAGCGCGCGGGTCCACCTGAAGCTGGACGCCGAATACCCGACCTTCACCCACAATCTGCTGGAAATCGCCTACCCCCATTACCTGGCGCCAACGCCTTCGGTGGTGGTGGTCCAGCTGGTCGCCGACCCCAACGAGGGCTCACTGACCAGCGGCTTCAGGGTCGAACGCCAGGCCGCCCTGCGTGGCCAGCTGGGCCATGGCGAGCAGACCGCCTGCGAATACCGCAGCGCCCATGCGGTGACGCTGTGGCCATTGCAGGTCGGCCATGCCGAATACTTCGGCAACCCGGCGGCGACCCTCGGCCGCCTGGCCGCCAGCGAACCCAGGGCCAAGGCCGGGCTGCGCCTGCGCTTGCGCTGTGGTGCCGGGTTGCCGTTCAACGCCCTGGCGCTGGACAGCCTGCCGCTCTACCTCAATGGCGCCGACGAGCAACCTTTTCGTCTGTACGAGCAGTTGCTCGGCAATGCCTGTGCCGTGTTTATCAAGAGCGTCGACGGCGACTGGGCCGAACGCTTGCCTGTGGAGAGCCTCAAACCCCGCGGCTTCGACGATCAGGACGCGGTGCTGCCGGTGGTGCCCCGGGCCTTCCAGGGGTATCGCCTGCTGCAGGAATATTTCGCCCTGCCCAACCGCTTCCTGTTCGTCGACTTCACCGGGCTGAGCGCCGGTGTGCAGCGCTGTGGCAGCCAGGAACTGGAGTTGGTGGTGCTGTTCGATCGCCTCGACAGCACCCTGGAAGGCACGGTATCGGCGGCCCAGTTCGTGCCCTTCTGCACGCCGGCGGTGAACCTGTTTCCACGCCGCGCCGATCGCATTCACCTGAGCGAGCGGGTGCATGAGCACCAGGTGATCGCCGACCGCACCCGGCCGCTGGATTTCGAGATCCATTCCCTGACCCAGGTCACCGGCCATGGCAGCGGCCCCGAGCAGCCGTTCCAGCCGTTCTATGCGATCCGCGACCCGCTGCGTTATGGCCGCGAGCAGGCCTACTACATCGTCCGCCGCGAGCCGCGTCGCCTGTCCAGCCAGCAACGGCGCCGCGGGCCCCGCTCGACCTATATCGGCAGCGAAACCTTCGTCTCGCTGGTGGATGTCAACCAGGCGCCCTATCGCCACGACTTGCGCCAGCTCGGCCTCAGCGCCCTGTGCACCAACCGCGACCTGCCGTTGCTGATGCCGGTGGGGACCGGCAAAAGCGATTTCACCCTGGAAGACAGCGCCCCGGTGCTGGCCGTGCGCTGCCTGGCCGGGCCAAGCCGGCCACGGCCGAGCCGCGCGCACGATGCCAGCGCCTGGCGGCTGATCAGCCAGCTATCGCTGAACTACCTGTCGCTGAGCGAACAGGGCCAGGGTGCCGCGGCGCTGCGCGAATTGCTGCGCCTGTACGGCGACCCCGGCGATTCGGCGCTGCAGTTACAAATTGAAGGCCTGCGCCAGGTGCGCAGCACGCCCTGCACCCGGCGGTTGCCGATGCCGGGGCCGATCGTGTTTGGCCGTGGCCTGGAGATCAGCCTGGAGTTCGACGAAAACGCCTTCCGCGGCACCGGCGTGTACCTGCTGGGCGCGGTGTTCGAGCGTTTCCTGGCCCGTTACGTGTCGATCAACAGCTTCACCGAAACCGTGCTGCGCACCACCGAGCGCGGCGAAATCATGCGATGGCAGGCGCACCCCGGATGTCGACCGAACCTCTGAAACCGCTGCACAGCATCGATCGGATGGCCGTCGAGCCCTGGGCCTACGACTTCTTCCAGGCGCTGCGGCGCATCGAGTGCGAGGCCAGCGACCGGCCGCGCATCGGCCATTCCCTGCGCTTGCACGACGACCCGCTGCGCCTGGGGCAGAAACCCGACTGCGGCTTCGCTCCCTCG
Organism: Pseudomonas sp. SBT1-2; assembly: GCF_028640875.1. NCBI lineage: Bacteria > Pseudomonadati > Pseudomonadota > Gammaproteobacteria > Pseudomonadales > Pseudomonadaceae > Pseudomonas > Pseudomonas sp. SBT1-2. The sequence goes on from NZ_JAQZAA010000114.1 coordinate 47,834, forward strand.
ACCCTGGCCAGCATCGAGACCGACCCCGAGGGCGCCGCGCCGCGCATCGAGCAGTTGTTTTTCGGCCTGACCGGGCCCAACGGCCCGCTGCCGCTGCACCTGACCGAATACGCCCGCGATCGCCAGCGCAACAGCGGCGACGCCAGCTTCACGCGCTTTCTCGACGTGTTCAATCACCGCTTGTTGTGCCTGTTCTACCGCGCCTGGGCCGAGGCGCGGCCGACCGTCAGCCACGACCGCCCCGACCACGACTACTGGTCGATGCGCCTGGCCGCACTGTCCGGACGGGGCATGACCAGCCTGCTCGGCCAGGGCCCGATCGCCGACTCGGCGCGCTACCACTTCACCGGCCACCTGGCGGCACAAACCCGCTACCCGGACGGCTTGCGCGCGATCCTGGAAGACTACTTCGGCGTGCCGGTGAGCATCGAGGAATACGTCGGCCAGTGGCTGGAGTTGCCGCAGCGCAGTCAGCTGGGCGTGGCGCTGTGCTCGCTCGGCAGCGACCTGAGCCTGGGCACCCACGTCTGGGATCGCCAGCATAAATTCCGCATCCGCCTGGGGCCCTTGAGCCTTGCGCAATACCAACGCCTGCTGCCCGGCCAGGACAGCTTCGGCGAACTGGCCGCCTGGGTCGCCGAGTACCAGGGTGAGGAGCTGGATTGGGAAGTCAATCTGCTGCTGCAGCGCGCGCAAGTGCCGCGCATCGATCTCGACGGCCAGACCCGCCTGGGCTTCGACACCTGGCTCGGCAGCCCGCCGACGGATGCCGACGACCTGCTGCTGGCCCGCGAATACGCCAGCCACACCACCCCCCTCAAGGAGCCGCGATCATGAGTGAGATCAGCCGCGTCGCGCTGTTCGGCAAGTTGAACAGCCCGGCCTACAAGGCCATCGAAGCCGCCACCGTGTTCTGCAAACTGCGCGGCAACCCCTATGTGGAACTGGTGCATTGGCTGCATCAGCTCCTGCAATTGCAGGACAGCGACCTGCACCGCCTGGTCCGCCAGTTCAATCTCGACCCGGCGCGCCTGTCCAGGGATATCACCGACGCCCTGGACCGCCTGCCGCGCGGCTCGACCTCGATCACCGACCTGTCCGTGCAGGTCGAGGAAGCCGTGGAGCGCGGCTGGGTCTATGGCAGTCTGCTGTTCGGCGAGAGCCAGGTACGCAGCGCCCACCTGATCGTCGGCATGCTCAAGACACCGAGCCTGCGCCACGCACTCGCGGCCCTCTCCCGCGAGTTCGACAAGATCAAGGTGGAGCACCTGATCGAGCGTTTCGACGAATACCTCGGCGACTCGCCGGAAAACGGCCTGGCCGCCAGCGACGGTTTCAACGCTGGCGCCACGCCGGGCGAAGCCAGCGGCGCCATGGCGCCCAGTGCGCTGGGCAAGCAGGAGGCGCTCAAGCGCTTTACCGTAGACCTCACCGAACAGGCCCGCAGCGGTAAACTCGACCCCATAGTCGGGCGCGACGAGGAGATTCGCCAACTGGTCGACATCCTGATGCGCCGCCGGCAGAACAACCCCATCCTCACCGGCGAAGCCGGGGTTGGCAAGACCGCGGTGGTCGAGGGCTTCGCCCTGCGTATCGTCGCCGGCGACGTGCCGCCGAGCCTCAGGGACGTCGAACTGCGCAGCCTGGACGTCGGCCTGTTGCAGGCCGGCGCGAGCATGAAGGGCGAGTTCGAGCAACGCCTGCGCCAGGTCATCGAGGATGTGCAGGCCTCGCCCAAGCCGATCATCCTGTTTATCGACGAGGCCCATACCCTGGTCGGCGCCGGCGGCGCGGCCGGTACCGGCGATGCCGCCAACCTGCTCAAGCCGGCCTTGGCCCGTGGCACCCTGCGCACCGTGGCGGCAACCACCTGGGCCGAATACAAAAAGCACATCGAGAAGGACCCGGCCCTGACCCGGCGCTTCCAGGTGGTGCAGGTCGACGAACCGTCCGAGGCCAAGGCGATCCTGATGATGCGCGGCGTCGCCTCGACCATGGAGCAGCACCACAAGGTGCAGATCCTCGACGAGGCGCTGGAGGCCTCGGTCAAGCTGTCGCACCGTTATATTCCGGCCCGGCAGCTGCCGGACAAGTCGGTGAGCCTGCTCGACACCGCCTGCGCACGGGTCGCCATCAGCCTGCATGCGGTGCCGGCCGAAGTGGACGACAGCCGCCGCCGCATCGAGGCGCTGAGCACCGAGCAGGCGATCATTGGCCGCGAGCAGGCCATCGGCATCGCCATCGGTACTCGCCAGCAGGAAGTCGAGGCGGCCCTCGACGAGGAGCGCCAACGCCTGGCGACCCTGGAGAGTCGCTGGAGCGAAGAGAAAGCCCTGGTCGATGAACTGCTGGCGACCCGCGCCACCCTGCGCGCCGCCGCCGAACCGCTGGACGACACCAGTGGCGAGGCCGGTGTGCCATCGCCGCGCCTGGATGAAGCCGAACGCACGGCATTGCGCGACAAGCTCGGCGAGCTGCAGAGCCGCCTCGCCACCTTGCAGGGCGAAAGCCCGTTGATTCTGCCCACCGTGGATTACCAGGCGGTGGCCGCGGTGGTCGCCGACTGGACCGGCATCCCGGTCGGGCGCATGGCGCGCAACGAAATCGACACCGTGCTCAGGCTCGACGAGCACATGAAAAAACGCATCATCGGCCAGGACCATGCCCTGGCGATGATCGCCAAGCGCATCCAGACCTCGCGCGCCGGGCTGGACAACCCAAGCAAACCGATTGGCGTGTTCCTCCTCGCCGGCACCTCGGGCGTGGGCAAGACCGAGACCGCCCTGGCCCTGGCCGAAGCCCTGTACGGCGGCGAGCAGAACATCATCACCATCAACATGAGCGAGTTCCAGGAGGCGCACACCGTCTCCACCCTCAAAGGCGCCCCGCCCGGCTATGTCGGTTACGGCGAAGGCGGCGTACTGACCGAGGCGGTGCGGCGCAAACCCTACAGCGTGGTGTTGCTGGACGAGGTGGAAAAGGCCCATCCGGACGTGCACGAAATCTTCTTCCAGGTGTTCGACAAGGGCGTGATGGAGGACGGCGAAGGCCGCCTGATCGACTTCAAGAACTGCCTGATCCTGCTCACCACCAATGCCGGCACCGAGATGATCGCCAGCCTGTGCCGCGACCCGCGACGGCTGCCCGATCCCGATGCCATCGCCAAGGCGCTGCGCGAGCCGTTGCTCCAGGTCTTCCCGCCGGCCCTGCTCGGGCGCCTGGTGACCGTCCCCTACTACCCGCTGAGCGACGAGATGCTCAAGGCCATCACCCGCCTGCAACTGGAGCGGATCAAGCAGCGCGTGGAAAGCGGACACAAGGTGCCCTTCGCCTACGACGACAGCGTGGTCGACCTGATCGTCTCGCGCTGCACCGAGATCGAGAGCGGCGGACGGATGATCGACGCCATCCTGACCAATACCCTGTTGCCGGACATGAGCCGGGAGTTTCTCACCCGCATGCTCGAGGGCAAGCCGCTGGCGGGCGTGCGCATCAGCCAGCGGGACAATGCGCTGCACTACGCATTCGACCCGCATGACTGACGCCCCAACGCGAGCCAGAGGAAGCCGTTTATGGCAATCACGCAAAGCAATCGCCTGGTGCAGGTCGACAGCCCCCTCGGCGGCGAGGTCCTGCTGTTGCAGAGCATGGAAGGCAGCGAGGAGCTGGGGCGATTGTTCCATTACGAACTGGACCTCACGTCCGAAGACCGGGCGATCAAATTCGACCAGCTGCTGGGCAAGCCGATGGGCCTGACCCTGGAGCTGCACGGCGGCGGCAAACGCTATTTCCACGGCATTGCCTGCGGCTGCCGGCAACTGACCGGCCACGGCCAGTTCGCCGGTTATCGGGTCAGCCTGCGGCCCTGGTTCTGGCTGCTCACGCGCACCTCGGACTGCCGGATTTTCCAGAACAAGACGGTGCCGGACATCATCAAGCAGGTGTTCCGCGACCTCGGTTTCTCCGATTTCGAAGACAACCTGAGCGGCAGTTACCGCGAGTGGGAATACTGCGTGCAATACCGCGAAACCAGCTTCGATTTCATCAGCCGGCTGATGGAGCAGGAAGGCATCTACTACTACTTCCGCCATGAGAAAGCGCGGCATGTCCTGGTGCTGGCCGACGCCTACGGCGCCCACTCGACGGTGGCAGACTACGCTTCGGTGCCCTTCTTCCCGCCCGATCAGCAGATGCGCGAGCGCGACCACTTCTACGACTGGCAACTGGCGCGGGAAGTCCAGCCGGGCTCGCTGGCGTTGAACGACTACGACTTCCAGCGCCCCGGCGCCAGCCTCGAAGTGCGCTCCAGCGTGTCGCGCAGCCACAGCAACGGCGACCATCCGCTCTACGACTACCCGGGCGAATACGTACAGAGCAAGGATGGCGAGCATTACGCACGCACCCGCATCCAGGCCATTCACAGCCAGTTCGAGCGCGTGCAGTTGCGCGGTCGGGCGCGCGGCCTGGGCTGCGGGCATCTGTTCAAGCTGACCGGCTACGACCGCGCCGACCAGAATCGCGAATACCTGGTGGTGGTCGCCCGCTATCAGATCCGCCAGGAGCTTTATGAAAGCGGGCAGCTGGACCTGGCCGAGCAGTTCATCAGCGAACTGGACTGCATGGATGCCAGCCAGGCTTTCCGCCCCCTACCCCTGACGCCCCTGCCCATTGTCCGCGGGCCGCAGACCGCCAGGGTGGTAGGCCCCGCCGGCGAGGAGATCTGGACCGACCAGTATGGCCGGGTCAAGGTGCATTTCTATTGGGATCGCCACGACCAATCCAACGAAAACAGCTCCTGCTGGATGCGCGTGTCGCAGGCCTGGGCCGGCAAGAACTGGGGGTCGGTGCAGATCCCGCGGATCGGCCAGGAAGTGATCGTCAGTTTCCTCGAAGGCGACCCGGATCGCCCGATCATCACCGGCCGCGTCTACAACGCCGAGCAGACCGTGCCCTACGAGCTGCCGGCCAATGCCACCCAGAGCGGGGTGAAAAGCCGTTCGAGCAAGGAAGGCTCGCCAGCCAACTTCAATGAAATCCGCATGGAGGACAAAAAAGGCGCGGAGCAGTTGTTCATCCACGCCGAGAAGAACCAGGACATCGAGGTCGAGAACGACGAGACCCACTGGGTCGGCCACGACCGCAGCAAGACCATCGACAACGACGAGACCGTGCACGTCAAACACGACCGCACCGAAACCGTCGACAACAACGAAACCATCACCATCGGCGTGGACCGCAAGGAAAAGGTCGGCAATAACGAGACCATCTCCATCGGTGTGAACCGTACCGAGGATGTCGGCAGCGACGAGAAAATCACCATCGGCGCCAACCGCACCGAGGACGTTGGCAACAACGAGACCATCACCATAGGCGCGGACCGCAGGGAAAAGGTCGGTGCCAACGAAACCATCACCATCGTCAGCAACCGCACCGAGGACGTGGGCGGCAACGAGACCATCGGCATCACCGGCAACCGCAACGAAACGGTCAAGGGCAACGAAGGTATCGAGATCAACGGCAACCAGAGTACCCAGATCGGCCAGAACGAATCCCGCGACGTTAACCAGAACCGCACCACCAACATCCAGCAGAACGACAGCCTGGACGTCGGCAAGAACTTCTCCCTCACCGCCGGCGACTCCATCACCCTGACCACGGGCGCGGCCAGCATCACCATGAAGAAGGACGGCACCATCATGATTCGCGGCAAGGACATCACCATCGACGGCTCCGGCGCCATCAACATCAAGGCCAACAGGAACGTTGTGGTCAAAGGCCAGAAGATCCTGCAGAACTAGGGCCTGTTTTTAACGCAGCATGGCCCGCGTAGCGCCGAAGGCGCCCAGCGCGCAGCCACTTTTCGTACAGAGCCAGCACAGTGGAGGTGTGTATATGACGATTCAGCACCCGCTACCCATACAGGCCCGCATCGACGCAGTGGTCATCGGCACCCTGCTCGAGCTGCCGCACGCCAGCGCGCCCAGGGTCGTTTACCCGGGTTGCCCGGATGCCAGCGGCGTCGTTGCCCGCTGCACCGCGCTGCTGGGGCCTGCGGATATCGGCGGCCAGGTTGCGCTGATGTTCGAAGGCGGCGATCCGGCTTGCCCCTTGGTGATCGGCCGCCTGCTCGGCGCGGACGCCCCGCCCGAGCCAGTCGCCAGCGTGCGGCTGGACGAGCATTGCCTGGAACTGAGCGCCGAACGCGAGATCGTGCTGCGTTGCGGCAAGGCCAGCATCACCCTGACCCGCGCGGGCAAGGTGATCATCCAGGGCGCCTACCTGTCCAGCCGCTCCAGCGGGGTCAACCGCATCAAGGGCGGTTCGGTGCAGATCAACTAAACGGATAGCCGGCCTATGGAACTGCTCAACGCCAGCAAACTGCTTGCGGCCTATACCCAGGGCCTGGCGCCCGATGGCCGCGAATCCCTGGTGGTGGTGGCCAAAGGCACGTTCAACCTGCCGCTGGACGGCCGCGCGGCCACCCTCGCCGACACCCAGCAACCGCTGCTGATGGCCGACACCTTCCTCGGCGAGCCCGGCCTCAGCGCCCCGCTGCAGGAAATGGACTTCGCCCCGCTCAAGCCATGCTGCGATGTCCTGGTCCGCGGCAAGGCCTACGCCCCAGGCGGGCGCTCCGTGACGCAGCTGACCGCGGGCATTCGCGTCGGGCGGATGAGCAAGGCTTTTTCCGTCCTCGGTCCACGGCAATGGCAATCGGGGCTGTTGGGCGTTGCTCCCGGCTTGCCGCAGCCGTTTACCGAGCAGGACATCTCCTACGCCCGGGCGTTTGGCGGCAGCCATCCGATCGCCAACGACCCTCAATTGCGTCACTGCTACCTGGACAATCCGATCGGTTGCGGCTGGTACCCGCGCAGCGCCGACAGTGCCGACATCGTCGGCATGCCGATGCCGAGCACCGAAGAGTTGGGCAAACCGATCGACAGCCCCTCTGGCGACTTCCGCCCCATGGCCCTCGGCCCCATCGGCCGTGGCTGGCCACAACGCGCGCGCTTCGCCGGCACCTACGACGAGGCCTGGCTGGCCGACTGCTTTCCCTTTCTGCCGGCGGATTTCGACCAGCGCTACTTTCAGGCGGCCCCCGAGGATCAGCAGACCCACTACCTGCGCGGTGGCGAGGATGTGCTGTTGCTCAACCTCACGCCCCAGGAGCGCGCGGGCTTTCGCATTCCCGAAATGCAGGTGCCAGTGACCTTCTTCCTGAAAAAAGGCGGCCATGAAACCGTGCAGGCGGTGATCGACACCCTGCTGATCGACACGGATATGCAGCACGTCGAGATCACCTGGCGCACCAGCCGCCCGCTCAAGCGCAACCTGTTCGAAATCGCTCAGGTGCTGGTGGGTAGCATGTCCACGGGCTGGTGGCGCGCCCGCGAACTGGGCAAGGATTACTACCCGTCGCTGTCGGCCCTGGTGAAAGCCAAACGCACGCCCGAGGAGACGCCCTGATGACCGCGCTCTGCATCGTCGGCTCCGGCATGGTCAGCGCCGTTGGCCTTAGCGCCCCCGCGAGCTGCGCGGCGATCCGTTGCGCGATCGACAACTTCCAGGAAACCCGTTTCATTGACCAGGCAGGGGAATGGTTGGTCGGCGCGCCCGTGATCCTGCCTGAGCCGTCCTCCGGATATGCACAACTGGTGGGAATGGCCAGCATGGCCATCGCAGAGTGCCTGTCCGGTCTGTCCGACGAGGACGTCCACGGCATACCGCTGCTGCTCGGCGTGGCCGAGAGCGACCGGCCAGGACGCCTGGAGCGCCTGGACGAGTCCTTGCTGCGGGCCATCGAGGAGCGCCTCGGCCAGCGCTTTCACGAGCGCTCCTGCGTGATCCCGCGGGGCCGGGTGAGCGCTGCGGTGGCATTGATCAACGCACGTAAACTCATCGAGCAGGGATATTCGAAGGTACTGATCGCAGGTGTCGATTCCTATCTCACCGGGGCGACGCTCGCGGCCTATCAGGAGCGAGACCGGCTACTCAGCAGTCATTGCGACAACGGCTTCATTCCTGGCGAAGGAGCTGCGGCGATACTGGTGACGGCCGTGCGGGCCAGCGAAGAGCCGCAACTGCTATGCCTTGGGCTTGGTTTCGGAAGGGAAAAAGCTACTGTCGAAAGCGAGGGGCTGCCATTTCGCGCGGACGGGCTCACTCAGGCGGTGAAAGCGGCGTTCGATGACTGCGGCTTCGGCTTCGAGCATGTCGACTATCGTCTCGCCGACCTGACGGGTGAGCAGTATTACTTCAAGGAAGCCGCGCTGGCCCTGAGCCGGACCCTGCGGGTACGCAAGGAGCGCGTCGAGCTCTGGAGCCCCGCGGACTGCATCGGCGAGTGCGGGGCAATGACCGGACCCGCGCTGCTGTGCATTGCCCTGGCTGCCTCGCGCAAAGGCTATGGCCACAGCGCGCAGGTACTCTGCCATTCGAGCAATGATGGGGGCGAGCGGGCGGCGATGGTGCTTGGCTACCAGCGTGTGAGGGCGAACTAGATGGCCAATGAGGTCTACGCCAATGGTCGAGAACTTTCCTGCAAGTCGGCCTCGGGGAAATCGATAGCCTCGTTTCCCGACGTCTGCTTCACCCCGCCACAGGCACCGCCTACCCCCATGGGCGTACCGATCCCCTATCCGAATACCGGCATGTCGAAGGACACGACGCAGGGCAGTCGGACCATCAAGATCACCGGCAAGGAAGTGATGCTCAAGAATAAGAGCCATTTCAAGAAGAGCTATGGCGACGAGGCAGGTCGAGCGCCGAAGAAAGGCATTATCACCAGTACCAACACCGGGAAGGTCTATTTCATCTCCTGGTCGATGGACGTGAAGTTCGAAGGATTGAACGTCGTTCGCCATCTCGACCTGACCACCCACAACCACAATCCGTCTCCTGGCAACACGGCAACCTGGCCGCACACCTCGAAGATGAAGGCGGCCTTCAAGCCGGGCGGCAAGTGCGCCGGCATGGGACACCTGCGCCTGCAGCCCTATAGCAAGGCCTGTCCGAACACAGCGAGCGGAGCGGCGCAAACCGGCCACCATCTGATACCCGGCCGCTGCATGCGCGGCAAGGCCGGCTACAGTCACTCGAAAGCCCCGGTGATCTGCGTGTCGCGCGGCAACCAGCACCAGGGTTCGCACAAGCGCTGCCATGCGAAGTTCGATCCGGTCGAATTGGACCACTTCGACAAGGGCAAGCCGTTCAAATACGAAACCGCACGCAACACTGCGGCCGCCTCGGCAGGAGGCGCACTGAGCCCCCCGCGCGACCTGACGAAAAAAGAGCAGGAGTGCGTTGCCTTCCAGCTCGACCAGTACTACAAGGCCAAGCCGAAGAAAGGACCTGGCTGCACCAACACTTTGAACCTCCGTGCCTCGGGCGCGGCGGGCAAAGTCATACCACCCGCACGTTCCGCACCAGCCCCCGCAGGACGCCCATAGGATCTGAACCATGGCACAGAGCGAAACCGCCCTCTACTTCACCAACATTATCGCGATCGGACCGGAGCAGGCGCTGCTCGGCGGGCATCTCTATCTGGAGGGCGCGGAGCCCAGCGTAACCCGGGTGATGATGATCGACCAGGACGACTGGTTCCATGTCTACGACATTCCCGAGGTGGTCTACAGCGCTCTGCAGAGAGCACCGCTGCGCGGGCAGCAGAAAGGTAACTACTGTTTCCTCGGGCGGGCCGGGCTACTCCGTGAACACCCCTCCGGGCAGTCCAGCACCGACACCACGCTGGACATCGACAATGTCTACCTGATGGACCTCTGCGAGGTGGACGGCGAACTGTATGCCTGCGGCACACAGAACCAGGTATTGAGGCAAAGCAAGGGCGTCTGGCAACGCATCGACCAGGGGCTCTATGTTCCGTTGGTGGACGAGGTCACGGCCTGCCTGAACGGCATTGACGGGTTCTCGCGCGACGACGTCTATGCCGTCGGCGATGGCGGCGCCATCTGGCACTGGGACGGCAAAGGCTGGCAGGCATCGGTGGCACCCACCAACCTGCCGCTTTACTGCGTGCACTGCGCCGCCGATGGTGTGGTGTACATCGGCGGGTCCGGCGGGATCCTGCTGCGAGGCAGCGCGCAGGCGGGATGGACAGATATCGGTGATCGCGACCTGTGCGCCGAAGTGCTGGAAAACATGGTTGAGTTCGCCGGCAAGCTCTACGTGACCGCAACCGACCAGTTGCTCGAGTACGACGGCATGCAGCTGCGCGAGACCAAGGTGCCGCTGAAGGGCAAAAAGGCCTACTACGCCATCGATGCCAAGCCCGATGTGCTGTGGGTGGCAGGCGACGAATGCGTGCTCAGTTTCGACGGCAGCACGTGGCGGCGCCATGTTTGCCCAGAAAACTGATCGATGACGAGCCTCAGTATCGTCATCGACCAACATATTGAGGAGGCCACCTTTCTGGCCGGCCTGCGCGACCTTGCCGTGCACGCCCCCCACTACGACCTGGCGCACCTGCTCGATCTCGACAAGCGCATCGAAGCTCATCTGGATGCTTTGCAGATAGGCGGGCTAAAGAGCCTGGACCTGGTGCTCCAGCAGCTCAACCCCAACGCCCAGGGCGAGATATTCGCGGCCACGGTGCTGGCCTTCGAAGCCGCCAATACTTGCGCAATGACCCAGTTGGCCGAACATCTGCGCGCCCACCCCGACGGTGCCCGTTATATGGGTGCCGCGCTGGGCTGGCTGGATTGGCCCCGAGTCGAACCCTGGGTGGAGAAGCTGCTCGGCTCGCCGGAAGCGTTGTTTCGCTGCATCGGCCTGGCCGCCTGCGGCATGCACCGGCGTGATCCGGGGGCAGTGTTGATTGCGGGATTGGCGCATGCCGATGCGGCCGTTATCGCCCAGGCCGCGCGCATGGCGGGCGAACTGCGCCGTCGTGACCTGATGCCGGCGATTCGTGCCCACCGCCAGCATAAGGACGCAGCCACCCGTTTCTGGGCCAACTGGGCCACCGCGCAAATGGGTGACGAGGAAGCTTTGGAGCCGCTGCGCCAGTTCGCCGAGCAAGCGGGCGAATTCCAGTACCGCGCGCTCTGCGTATTGCTGGCCTGGCAACAGCGCGAGCGCAGCATCGCCTGGATCCGCCAGTTGATGCAGAACCCCGAGCAGCGGCGCATCGGCATCCAGGCGGTTGGGCTGCTGGGCGATCCGGTCAGCGTGCCCTGGCTGATCCAGCAGATGAGCGACCTGCCGCATGCCCGCGTCGCTGGCGAGGCCTTCAGCCTGATGACTGGCGCCGACCTGGCGCTGCTCGATCTGGAATTGCAGGACCTGCCGGATTTCGATGCTGGCCCGAACGACGACCCTGAGGATGCCAATGTCGCCCTGGACCCCGATGAGAACTTGCCCTGGCCCGACCCGCCGTTGATCGCAGCCTGGTGGCAAGCCCATGCAGGCGATTTCCAGGCGGGCGTGGGTTATGTGCTGGGGCTGCGACAGAGCGAAAGCAGTTATCGGCAAGCGCTTGTCCGGGGCCAGCAACGCCAGCGTATCGCCGCGGCCTGCGGCATGGCGCGCTTGCGGCCGACCGAAGTGCTTTTCCCCACCAGCGCGCCCGCCTGGCGGCAAAAGGCATTATTGGGAGAACCTGCGGGGTTCGGGCGCTGAGCCGGCAACCGCCCCGGATGGCACCAGGCTCCTGCCGCTAACGCCAGCGCATGCTCCCCGCGCCTTATCGCGCGACCGACGCCACGCCGCGATTCAGCTGTTCGCGCAGGAACTCGATAAATACCTGCACCGGTCGCGACCCCTGGCGGTGCTGGGGGTAGACCGCCGACAAGGCCAGGGGCGCGGGCTCGAAGTCGTCCAGCAGCGACACCAGTCGCCCGTCCTTGAGCGCCGCCTCGACGATGAAGGTCGGCAGGTAAGTGATGCCCATGCCGGCGATGGCCGCGTCCTTGAGCAATTCGCCGTTGTTGACCCGCATCCTGCCGGTGACGTTGACCAGCAAGGGCTTGTTGCCCTGCCCTTCGAAACGCCACTGCACCTGCCGACCGTGGCCGTAAGGCAGGCAGTCGTGGCCTTGCAGCTCCTCGGGCCTGAGCGGCGTGCCGCGCTCGGCCAGGTACGCCGGGCTGGCGCAATACACCCGCTGGATCGAGGCGATGCGGCGGGCGATCAGCGTCGAGTCTTCCAGCACGCCGATGCGCAAGGCCAGGTCATAGCCCTCGCCGAGCAGGTCCACCGGGCGGTCACTGAGATCGACCTCGACCGCGACATCGCGATAGCGCTGCAGGAACAGCGGCAACAGTTCCCCCAGGTGGGCCATGGCGAACGACAGCGGCGCGCTCAGCCGAATGGTGCCCCGGGGGTCGACGGTCTGGCCGGCGATGCCCTGCTCCACCTGCTCGACTTCGCTGAGCAGGCGCAGCGCCGACTCGTAGTAGCTCTGCCCCAGGGGCGTCACGTCCAGGCGCCGGGTCGAGCGATTGAGCAGGCGCACGCCCAGGCGTTCTTCCAGTTGCATCAGGCGCCGGCTGACGAACTGCTTGGACAGGCCCAACTGATCCGCCGCCGCGGTGAAGCTGCCGGAGTCCATGACCTGGCAAAAAATACGCATGTCTTCGAACGGGTTCATTGTCACTCTCTGGTTGACAGCTGAACGCTTTATAGCCGCTTTTTCGCGTTCCGGCACCTCATTCCACCTGGAAAACCACATCGCCTGGTTTTACGACGGCTACGCCGCCGATCGCAGCCTGCGGCAGCGGCTACAGGGACCGCGATGCCCGTGTAGCCGCTGCCGAGCTTGCGAGGCTGCGAACGGCAACGCAGTTGCCGCAAAACCCGAGTCCGCGATCTGCCTGGAAAACCACATCGCCTGGTTTTACGACGGCTACGCCGCCGATCGCAGCCTGCGGCAGCGGCTACAGGGACCGTGATGCCTGTGTAGCCGCTGCCGAGCTTGCGAGGCTGCGAACGGCAACGCAGTTGCCGCAAAACCTGAGTCCGCGATCTGCCTGGAAAACCACATCGCCTGGTTTTACGACGGCTACGTCGCCGATCGCAGCCTGCGGCAGCGGCTACAGGGACCGCGATGCCTGTGTAGCCGCTGCCGAGCTTGCGAGGCTGCGAACGGCAACGCAGTTGCCGCAAAACCTGAGTCCGCGATCTGCCTGGAAAACCACATCGCCTGGTTTTACGACGGCTGCGCCGCCGATCGCAGGCTACGCCAGCGGCTACAGGGATCGCGGTGTCCGCGAGGCAAAAAAATGCCCGCACAATGGCGGGCATTTTTTCAGCTCGGCGATAACGCCGGGCTTATTTGGCAGTGAATGCCGAGTAGCTGTTCATCAGGTTGCGGTAGTTCGGGATACGCTGCGACAGCAGGTTGGCCAGGCCTTCCATGTCGTTGCGCCAGTCACGCTGCAGCTCGCATGCCACGGAGAACCAGTTGACCAGTTGCGCGCCGGCGGCGGTCATGCGGGCCCAGGCAGCCTGCTGCACCACTTCGTTGAAGGTGCCGGAAGCGTCGGTCACGACGAACACGTCAAAACCTTCTTCCAGTGCGCACAGGGTCGGGAACGCCACGCAGACGTCGGTGACGACGCCGGCGATGATCAGTTGCTTGCGGCCGGTGGCCTTGATCGCCTTGACGAAATCTTCGTTGTCCCAGGCATTGATCTGGCCTGGACGAGCGATGTAGGGCGCGTCCGGGAACATCTGTTTCAGCTCGGGTACCAGTGGGCCGTTCGGGCCGGATTCGAAGCTGGTGGTGAGGATGGTCGGCAGCTTGAAGAACTTGGCGCAGTCGGCCAGGGCCAGCACGTTGTTCTTGAACTCGTTGGGCGAGAAATCCTGGACCAGCGAGATCAGGCCGGTCTGGTGGTCGACCAGCAGGACAACGGCGTCATTAATATCCAGACGTTTGTAGGGTACGTTGCTCATGTGAAACTCCTAGGTGGGTGGATGTCGCTATGAGCGCCGGCCACTGCGGCCGGCACTGTTGTGGATCGTCAGAAGGCAAAGCACGAGCAGCCGAAGGCGCCCCAGAAGCCCTGGAAGTCACTGACCGGCACATTCGACAGGCGCGCCCGCTCGTGGCTGTGGGAGTGCACCGCGCACGGGCCGCTGCACTGGTGCACCTGGGCCACCAGCGGCGAGGTCGGACGCCAGTGCCCCGGCACCTTGACCACCGGCGACCAGTCCGGCAGCACCGGCACCATCGGCGGCGAAAGCTTGGAGAAGTCGCCGGCGGCGTACACCACCTTGCCGTCGACCACGGTCAGCAGCGACTCGATCCACTTGATGGCCTCTTCCTCGACACTGAAGAAGTCCGCGGACAGGGCCGCCAGGTCCGCCAGCTGGCCGACCTTGATCTGGCCCTTCTTGCCCTGCTCCGAGGAGAACCAGGCGCTGCCATGGGTGAACAGTTCCAGCGCGGTCTGCCGGGGCAGGCCTTCGGCGTGCAGCTCCATGCCGCCCACGGTCTTGCCGCTGACCATCCAGTACAGCGAGGTCCAGGGGTTGTAGCTGGAAACCCGAGTGGCATCGGTACCGGCGCCCACCGGCACGCCTTCGGCGAGCATGCGCTTGATCGGCGGGGTCTGTTCGGCGGCCTTGGCGCCGTAGCGGTCGACGAAGTACTCGCCCTGGAACGCCATGCGGTCCTGGATCGCGATGCCGCCACCGAGGGCGCGAACCCGCTCGATGTTTTTCGGCGTGATGGTTTCGGCGTGGTCGAAGAACCACGGCAGGCCGTTGAAGGGGATATCGCGGTTGACCTTCTCGAACACGTCGAGCATGCGCGAGATCGACTCGTCGTAGGTCGCGTGCAGACGGAACGGCCAGCGCTGTTCCACCAGATGCCGCACCACCGGCTCCAGTTCCTGCTCCATGGTCTGCGGCAGGTCCGGACGCGGTTCGAGGAAGTCCTCGAAGTCGGCGGCGGAGAACACCAGCATTTCCCCGGCGCCGTTGTGGCGCAGGAAGTCGTCGCCCTGGTGCAGCTTGACGCTGCCGGTCCAGTTCTTGAAGTCGGTGAGTTCTTCCTTGGGCTTCTGGGTGAACAGGTTGTAGGCGATGCGCACCGTCAACTGCTGCTCCCGGGCCAGTTGCTCGATCACCGCGTAGTCGTCCGGGTAGTTCTGGAAACCGCCGCCGGCATCGATGGCGCTGGTCAGGCCCAGGCGATTGAGTTCGCGCATGAACTGGCGGGTCGAGTTGACCTGGTATTCCAGCGGCAGCTTCGGCCCCTTGGCCAGGGTCGAATAGAGGATCATTGCGTTGGGCCGCGCCACCAGCATGCCGGTGGGTTCGCCGTTGCTGTCGCGGACGATCTCGCCGCCCGGCGGGTTCGGCGTGTTGCGGGTGTAGCCGGCAACGCGCAGGGCCGCGCGGTTGAGCAAGGCGCGGTCGTACAGGTGCAGGACGAACACCGGGGTGTCCGGCGCCGCCTGGTTGAGTTCTTCCAGGGTCGGCATGCGTTTTTCGGCGAACTGGAATTCGTTCCAGCCACCCACCACCCGCACCCATTGCGGGGTCGGCGTGCGGTCGGCCTGGTCCTTGAGCATGCGCAGGGCGTCGGCCAGCGACGGCACGCCTTCCCAGCGCAGTTCCAGGTTGTAGTTCAGGCCACCGCGGATCAGGTGCAGGTGCGAGTCGTTGAGGCCGGGGATCACCGTGCGGCCCTTGAGGTCGATGACCTGGGTGGCGCTGCCACGCAAGGCCATGGCCTCGGCATCGGTGCCCACCGCGACGAAGCGCCCCTGGCTGATGGCGACCGCGCTGGCGCGGGGTTTCTCACGGTCGACGGTGTGGAATTGACCATTGAACAGAATCAGATCGGCGTTCATCGGATGTCCTTCTGAATGGGAAGAGGCAAGGGACAGGCGCGGCCAGAAAGCCGCCGCGGCGCTGAGCAAGGATCCGGCCGCGAGCAAGTGGCGGCGCAGAGGATCGGTCGGGTCGTCGTTATTGGCCATGGCCGGGCTCCAGGTGTCGGTCGGTGACAGTGGCTTGCAACCAGGGGGCGAACAGCCGGGTCGCCAGGGGCATGAACAGGTAGACCACCGAGAGCACGATGGTCAGGGTGATCAGGAAAGTGGCGACCACGTAATTGCCAAGCCAGGCATTCAGTTGCAGCACAGGCCCCCAGATCAGCGGCACCAGCAGGGTGTGCGGCAGAATGACCAGCATAGTCAACAACGCCTGTTTCCACCGTGGCGGTGGCGAAGCGGCATCGGCCTGGGTGGAAAACCAGAATTCATGGACCGGGTGGACTTCGGTCTGGTCGCCGTCGGCCAGCATCGGCGCGGCTTCGTCGACCAGCGCCCGGCGTTGCGGGGAGTCGAGCCAGCGCTGCATCGCCTCGGTGGAGCAGAAGCGCAGCACGCAGGTGAACAGGTCGAGGCCGCCGCTCTTGCCGCGAATCACGTCCACGCCCAGATGCCCTTCGTACTGCCCGGCAACCCCGACAATGCGCCGCAACCAGGCTTCATAGGGTGCCTCCAGGCCAGCCTTGACCCGGTGCTTGACGATCAGCGTCACGACCTCATCGGAATCCGGCCGCGCGCTGGCCTCGAGGCGATTGGAATCAGACATAACGCAAGGCTCCGGCGAAACGATCATTGAGGGCCAGCCGTCCCGGGCCGGCGATAAGAATGCTGCTGAACAGGATCAACAGCAGCCAGGCGAACTGGCCTTCGGCCAGGCTCCACTGCGGGTGCACCACCAGCAATGCCACCAGCAGCACCGCGAGGATCGGCAGGCAGGCCAGGCGCACCGCCACCCCGGCGACGATCAGCAACGGGCACAGCACCTCGGCGAAGATCGCCAGCATCAGCGTCAGGTTGGCGCCCAGCTGGAACGGGTCTTCGATGCGTTGCAGCTCAGCGCTGTAGTCGAGCAGTTTCGGCAGGCCGTGCACCCACAGCAGAAACAGCCCGGCGCTGACTCGCAAAAACAGCAGCCCGAGGTCCCGGGCCCGTTCATCCCAAGGTGAAGCGTTCATTGGCGCACCCACACAATTTGAAAAATCCCCGGCGTCGACGCCGAGAGTGAATGGTGCCGCTGCACGGGCGGGAAAAATTGAACATATGTGCTCTCTTCGCCCCAGGGCCCGGCACGACCGCCCGCATTTAGGCAGAGTGGATCTTCAAGGGCTCGGACATGAACTGGGCGATCCGCGAACGCAACCAGCGCTCGGCCGGATCGTTGTCATGCACCCCGCTCCAGGCCATGGACAGTTGCGCCGCCTCGATGGCGAACGGCGGGTCCTCGGCGCGCAAGGCGCAGCCTTCGACCAGGGCACAGGCCGCGTAGTCGGGCACGGTGGCGATCATTTCGGTGCCGGCGAGCAAGGCCCGCAGACCGCTGAACTGCGGCACGCCCAGGACCACGCGGCGGCTGCGTCCGACCTTGGCCAGGTCAAGGTCGATATTGCCGCTCAGGTCGCCGGAGAACGACACCATGGCGTGGGGCCGCCGGCAGTATTCATCGAGGGTCAGGGGCTCGGGCCGATTGTCGCCGCGCAGCACCTTGCAGCCGATATCGCGCAACTTCTTGCGCTTGGCATTGGCCGGCAACTCGGTGGTATAGCTGACCCCGACCGAGATCTCCCCCGAGGCCAGCAAGGCCGGCATCAACAGGTAGTTGGCCCGGCGCACCACCACGACTATGCCCGGGGCCTCCTCGCGCAACTGGCTCAACAACGGCGGGAACAGGCCGAACTCGGCATCGTCCGAGAGGCCGATGCGGAACAGGTCGCAGCTGGTCGCCGGATCGAATTCCTTGGCCCGGCTGACCGCGCCCGAGATCGCATCCATCGCCGGTTGCAGCTCCTTGAGGATCACCAGCGCCCGGGCCGTCGGCTCCATCCCGCGGCCGTTGCGCAACAGCAGCGGATCGTCGAACAGGTCGCGCAGGCGGCCGAGCGCGGCGCTCACCGCAGGCTGGCCCATGAACAGTTTTTCCGCGACCCGGGTCAGGTTCTTTTCGAACATCAGGGCCTCGAAAATCACCAGCAGGTTCATGTCGATGCGGCGCAGATCGTTACGGTTCATAGCGGCAGTCCCCTTGTGTGTTCAGCCAGCGCACGTCACTCGATCATCGGCACCTTGGCCGCCCGCTGGTAAGGCCCGTACTCGGCCGGCACCCACTGGAAATGCCCATCCACCGCGGCGATATGGCCCACGCCCGGGAACGGCAGGTGCGCCGCGGTCACCCAGGTCTTGTTGCTGGCCGCCTCGCTGAAGACCTTGGCCCGGGCCTTGATCGCCTGCTGGTTGTCGACGTCGAAACGGATCGACACTTCCGGGTGCTCGAACTGCACCGCCAGGTTATGCACCAGGTCGCCCATGAACAGGATGCTCTGGCCCTGGGAAGTGAAGCGGTAGGTGGTGCTGCCCGGGGTATGCCCGGCCTCCAGCTGGGCCTCGACGCCCGGCACCGGCGACTGGCCGCTGGCGAAGGTCTTGAAGCGTCCGGCGGCGCGGTACGGGGCGGTGGAGTCCTGGGCGATCTTGAAGAACTCCCGGGCACCGGCGGGCGCCTTGGCCAGCGCCTGCGGATCGAGCCAGTAGTCGGCTTCGGCCTGGGCGGCGTAGACCGTGGCGTTGGCAAACAGCGGTTGTTGCTTGCCATCCACCAGCCCGCACACGTGGTCCAGGTGCAGGTGGGTGAGCAGGATGGCGTCGACCTGCTCCGGGCGATAACCGGCGGCCTGCATGTTCGCCGTGAGCATGCCGGCGGTGGCGCCGATGCACTGGCCGGCGCCGGTGTCCACCAGGATCAGTTGCTTGCCGGTGTTGACCAAAAAGGCGTTGAAGGCGGTCTGTACCCCCGGGGTCTCGATCGAGCGGCGGGCCAGCAAGGCGCGGATCTGGCCCTGGGTCATGCCCTGGAGCAGCTTCGGCGACAGGTCGTTGTAGCCATCGAACAGCGCCGTCACTTCGTAGTCGCCCACCGCCAGGCGGTAGTAACCGGGTACCTGGGTGCCCTGGACCGGCGCCTGCGCCTGGGCGCCAAGCGATGTCAGGGCCAATGCCAGGGCTGCTCCGCGCAGCGTGCACAGCAGAGAATGCGTCATGCCTTCACCTTTTTGATCGAGTCAGAAAAACGGCCACTCCCGAGCCAGCCGTACAAGGTCGATCATGCACCGGCCGCGCGCCGCAAAAATTGCAGCCATGTGCTCAGTTGCGGCCACTGCCCACCTGCGGATTAACGGAATTAACAACGTTTAACTCGCAAGCCCCCGCCACGCCACCAAGAATGAAGCCCTCTGCGCAGACCTGTTTTCTAAATCGGGAAGCGCCCGACCCACCCTGCGGTGCGTCGGCGCATGCCCACCGACACGGAATTTCGTCATGGCCCACGCTCAGCACAACGCCGTCAGGGCGCCCGCCCCACAAAGCCGAAAAACCACCCCCGGCGGCCTTTCTCCCTGGCGCGAAAGCCTGGTCAAGCAAATGATCCTCGACGGCCTGAGCAGCACCCTGGAAGTCACCGAGCTCGCCCGGGCCTGCGCCCTGTCCCGCAGCCATTTCTCCCGCGCCTTCAAGTGCAGCACCGGCCTGTCGCCCCAGGAATGGATCCGCTGCCAGCGCATCGCCCGGGCCAAGCAACTGATCCAGGACACCGACCTGACCCTGACGCAGATCAGCCTGGAATGCGGCTTCTGCGACCAGGCGCACTTCTGCCACATCTTCACCCACAGCGAAGGCATCAACCCGTTCGCCTGGCGGTGCCGGGTCCTGCGCGCCCGCCCTTGCCTCAACCAGGCAAGCGCATAAGGCCGCGACACGCTTGAGATCCGGCAATAAAAAACGCCGAGAGGCAAAAACCTCCCGGCGTTTTTTTATGGATCAGGCGCAGGTCGCCGAGCGACTCAGGCCTCGATGAACGCCAGCAGGTCGGCGTTGAGCTGATCCTTGTGGGTGTCGGTCAGGCCATGGGGCGCGCCTGGGTAGACCAGCAGCTTCGCGTCCTTGACCAGCTTGGCCGAGGCAATGCCGGCGGCTTCGATCGGCACGATCTGGTCGGCGTCGCCGTGCACCACCAGGGTCGGCACGTCGAATTTCTTCAGGTCTTCGGTGAAGTCGGTTTCGGAGAAGGCCTTGATGCAGTCATAGGTGTTCTTGTGGCCCGCCATCATGCCCTGCATCCAGAACCAGTCGATCATGCCCTGGGACGGCTTGGCGCCAGGCTGGTTGAACCCGAAGAACGGCCCGCTGGCGACGTCCTTGTACAGCTGCGAACGATCGGCCAGCGACGCTTCGCGCAGGCCGTCGAAGACTTCGATCGGCAGGCCGCCGGGGTTGGCCGCGGTCCTGAGCATCAGCGGCGGCACCGCGGAAATCAGCCCGGCCTTGGCGACCCGTGCCGTGCCGTGGCGACCGATGTAGCGCGCCACTTCGCCACCGCCGGTGGAGAAGCCGAACAGCACCGCGTTCTGCAGGTCCAGGCGTTCGATCAACTGCGCCAGGTCGTCGGCGTAGGTGTCCATCTCGTTGCCCGACCAGGGTTGGCTGGAGCGGCCATGCCCGCGGCGGTCATGGGCGATGACCCGGTAGCCCTTGGACGCCAGGAAGATCATCTGCGCCTCCCAGCTGTCGGCATTCAGCGGCCAGCCATGGCTGAAGACGATGGGTTGGCCGCTGCCCCAGTCCTTGTAATAGATCTCGGTACCGTCGCGCGTGGTGAATGTACTCATGGCGTTTTGCTCCTTCAGGGGGTTGGGTGACTCAAATCGATGAATGGGCCATACGCTCGGCCAGGCGCGCCACCCGCTGGCCCAGGTGCGCGGCGGTGCGGCGGTCTTCGAGCGGGGGTGCGTGTTCGGGGGACTGTTCGACATTCGACTGGGCCATGGCGCCCAGGGAACTGCCGAGGCGATTCAACTGGCCATCGAAGACCCCGATGCTGGAGCGCGCCGGCAGCAGGTCGAGGCCGACCCAGATCATCGAGTGCTGGGCCGCGAAGACCGCCATCTGCAACAAGGTGTTGAGCTTGTCGCCACACAGGCAACCGGAATTGGTGAAGCCGGCGGCGAGCTTGTCGCGCCAGGGCTGGGCCAGGTAGAAGGCCGCGGTGGCTTCCATGAAGCCCTTGAACGGCGCCGAGGCGCTGCCCATGTAGGTCGGCGCGCCGAAGATGATGGCGTCGGCCTGGTGCAGGCGCTCCCACTGGTCGTGCACCTCCTCGACCGGGATCAGCCGGCAGGCGCTGTTCAGGTGGCTTTCCACCCCCTGGGCCACGGCTTCGGCCATGACCCGGGTATGGCCATAGCCACTGTGATAGACCACCACCACCTTGCTCATTCCGGCATTCTCCAGACGTGTTCATCCCTTTTTTCTTCGCGCGGCACGCATGATCGTCCCTTCGATCGGCGACATGAAGACCTGGAGTTTTGGGCGTAGGGCGGATACAGGGCGAGTTAAACGTTGTTAATTTTCAGTGGCGCGGGCATCGCCCCTGCCCGCTCGTCGCCAGGACCGCGGCCAATGAATACGGGGCCCATCGCTGGCAAGGAGATTGCTGCGGTCAGCGCACCGGATGCACGCCCGTCCGCGTCGCGTTGCGTTGTTCGGGAAACCTGAGGAACATGCTCGAAAACCGCGAGATAGAAGGTCGTGCCCTTCGTCCGCCCTTCCCGCACAGGTGCCACGGGAAACACTGGAAAAAAGCAAAGCAGCAGGAGTGAGCCGTTGACCCTAGCCCCCGAACAAGCTGTGCATTTCGGCCCCTACCGGATCTACCCCGGGCAACGCCTGATCCTGGAAGCCGAGCGGCCCTTGCGCCTGGGCCGCCGCTCCATGGACATCCTGCTGATCCTCCTGGAACACGCCGGCGAAGTGGTCAGCAAGCAGCAACTGATCGCCCGGGTCTGGCCCAGGAGCGTGGTCGAAGACACCAACCTGCGGGTGCACATGGCGGCGCTGCGCAAGGCCCTGGGCGACGGCCAGGCCGGCCAGCGCTACATCGTCACCGTGGCCCAGCGCGGCTACAGCTTCGTCGCGCCCTTCTCCCTGGAGCCGTTCTCCCCCGAGCGTTTCGAGCAAAGCCCCGCAGGCGCTCCCGCCGAGCCGAGCGGGCATAACCTGCCGGTGCGCCGCACCCGCCTGATCGGCCGCCAGGTGCTGGTGGACAATGTGATGCGGCAACTGGCGCGCCAGCGTTTCATCACCCTGGTCGGCCCCGGCGGCATCGGCAAGACCACCGTGGCCCTGCGGGTCGCCGAACAGCTGATCGGCCAGTACCGCGACGGCATCCGCCTGCTGGACCTGGCGCCGCTCAACGACCCGCAAATGATCACCAGCCACCTGGCGACCCTCCTCGACCTGGCGCTGCACGACGGCGAACCGGTGGCCGGCCTGGCGAGCTTCCTGCGCGAGCGGCAGATGCTGCTGGTGATCGACAACTGCGAGCACTTGCTCGACGCCATTGCGCCGCTCTGCGAAAGCATCCTGCGCGCGGCGCCGCAGGTGCATGTCCTGGCCACCAGCCGCGAGAGCCTGCGGGCCGAAGGCGAATTCGTGCAACGCCTGGAATCCCTCGATTGCCCACCGCCCATCGCGGTGCTGGACCGCGCCCAGGCCCTGACTTTTTCGGCCCTGCAGTTGTTCGTCGAACGGGCGATGGCCAGCCACGACAGTTTCGAACTGAGCCACGCCGAACTGCCCCTGGCGATCGATATCTGCCGGCGCCTGGACGGCATTCCCCTGGCCATCGAACTGGCCGCCGCCCAGGTCGGCAACCTGGGGCTCGCCGGATTGCTCAGCCAGTTGCAAGGCAGCTTTCGCCTGCTGCCCCAGGGCGGCCAGATCACCCCGGGCCGTCATCAGACCCTGCGCGCCACCCTGGACTGGAGCTTCGAGCTGCTCAGCGCCTGCGAGCAGGCCTGCCTGCGCCGGCTGGGCATCTTCCGGGGCGGCTTCACCCTGCAATCGGCCGCGGCGGTGATCGTCGGCGAGCACATCGAAGCCCGCGTGGTCTTTACCTCGATCACCCAGCTGGTGGCCAAGTCCCTGCTGAACGTGGAGGTCGGCGACGAGGAAGTGTTCTATCGCCTGCTGGACACCACCCGCAGCTACGCCCTGGAAAAACTCGAGCAGGCCGCCGAACTGCCGGCTACCCGCAGGCGGCACGCCGAACGTTGCCTGGCCCTGATGCACCAGGCCCAGGACGATTGGGAACAGACCCCCTCGACGCTCTGGGTCGAGCGGCACGCCCGCAGCCTGGAAGACATCCGCGCGGCGCTCGACTGGGGCCTGAATGCCCAGGGCCCGCAACAGCTGGCGATCCGCCTGGCCGCGGTCTCCGCGCCGCTGTGGCAGGAGCTGTCGCTGCTCAAGGAACATGGCGCCCATGTGCGCAAGGCGCTGACCCTGCTGCACGCGACAGACCAGCCCTGCCCGCGCCTGACCCAGGCCCTCAAGCTGGCGCTCGGCAGCGCCTGCTACCACACCCAGGGCAGCAGCGCCGAAGCCATCGAGGCCTTCGTCGCCGCCAGGACCCTGGCCGAAGGCAGCGACGATGTGGCCGCCCAGCTCAAGGCGGTGTCCGGGCACATGGCGGTCAACCTCAGTTGCGGCCACTACCAACTGGCCCTGGAGCAAAGCCGGCAGTTCGACCACCTGGCGCTGCGCGACGCCGGCGCCAACGCAATGTCCCTCAGCACCCAGCGCCTGCAGGTGCTGGCCCTGCACTTTGCCGGCGACCAACCGCAGGCCCGGGACAAGGCCGAGCAAGTCATCCAGCTGATGGCCCAGAGCGGCAACCTGAGCCGCTTCACCCGCGGCTTTGGCGTGCAGTACGACCAGAGCGTCGCCGCCCTGACGATCCTGGCGCGGATCCTCTGGTTGCAGGGCCATCCGGAAAAAGCCTGGCGCACCGCGCGCCAGGCCCTGGAGATCGCCTTGCAGATCAACCACGGCACGTCCATCTGCTACACCCTGGCGCTGGCCGGCTGCCTGATCGCCCACTACAACGGCGACACCGCGACCGCCCGCGAACTCCTGCGCCTGCTGCTGGAGCAGGCGCAGAAGCATTCGGTGCTGCTGTTCTACACCTGGGGCCGGCACTATGCGCAGGTCATCGAAGGCGCCCCGCAGTTCTCGCCGCCGCAATCCGGCGTCGGGCTGATCGGCGAAATCATGGTGACCCTGGACGGCGGCTTTATCGATAACGCTTTGCTGCAACGGGCCGAAAACGGCACGGCCGGCTGGAGCACGGCGGAGATCCTGCGCGCCAGGGCCGAGGCGCTGTTGACCGACAATGCGCCTGACACCGCCGAAGCGGTGCTGCACCAGGCGTTGGCAGTGGCCAGGGCCCAGGGCGCGCTGACCTGGGAATTGCGCAGCGCCACCTCGCTGGCCCGGCTCTGGCAGCGCCAGGGCCAGGCCCGGCGCGCCCATAAGCTGCTCGCACCGCTCTACGCCCGGTTCACCGAAGGTTTCGCCACGCCGGACCTAACCCGCGTCCGTGAACTGCTCGATGAGCTGCAACGAGACCTTCCTGACTGACAGCCAGCGGGTCTTGCCGATGGCGTGGGCATGCCGCCGTTCGAACACCCGCAGCTGCCCGCTGTGTTCGAGCTTTTCCAGCGCGTAGGCGCGGGTGGTGTTGAGAAAGCGGTAATGCGTCGTGCCCTGGCCCTGCTCCAGCGCCAGCAGCGATTTGCGCGCCAGCTGCGCCATGACCTCGGCCACGCACTCGGGCCGCAGCACCGCACAGCTGATGACGTCGGTGGCGGCCCGCACGGTGAAGGCCGTGTCGAACACCGCCAGGCGCTGCAACAGGGTCTGCTCCAACGGGCTCAGGCGCTGATAGCTCCAGTCCAGGGCGGACTTGAGCGTCTGATGCCGCGCCACGGCCGTGCGCCGGCCCTGGGTCAGCAGTTGAAAGCAGTTGTCCAGCTGCGCTTGCAGCCCCACCAGCGCCAGCGCGTCGATCTGCGCCGCCGCCAGTTCGATGGCCAATGGCAAGCCATCGAGCCGTCGGCAGATTTCGCGCACCGCTGCCAGGTCCTGTTCCCGCAAGGCAAAGTCTTGCTGGCGGGCCCGGGCACGGCTGACGAACAGTTGCACCGCCGAATGGCTCATGACCTCGGCCACGCTGTGCAACGCCGAAGCCGGCGGCACCGACAGGGCCGCCAGGCCATGCACGGTCTCCCCCGCAGCCTGTAGCGGTTCGCGGCTGGTGGCCAGGATCGACAGCCGTGGCGCCGAGGCCAGCAACTGCTCGACCACGGCCCGGCAGCGTTCGAGCAGGTGCTCGCAATTGTCCAGCACCAGCAAGGCATGCCGGGTTGCCAGCGCCTCCAGGCCGGCGTCCAGCTCGAGGCTGTGCCTCATGTGCTCGACCAGTTGCGCCGGGTCGTCGATGGCCGCCAAATCGATGAACCACACGCCATCGCGGTAGTGCTGCAACAGCAGCTCGGCGACCCGCAGCGCGACCGTGGTCTTGCCGATCCCCGCCGGACCGACCAGGGTCATGAAGCGGCGCACTGGCAACTGCCGGACCAGGCTGCCGACCAGCGGGTCGCGGCCGGTGACCGGGGTCAGCCGTGCCGGCAGGTTGTGTTGGGGTTTGTGCAGGCTGGCCAGCGCGACCGGCTCTTCTTGCGCCTCGCGCAGCACCGGGGCGATGAAGCAATAACCGCGCTGCGGAATGTTGACGATGTAGCCTTGCCCGTCCGGGCCTTCACCAAGGGCGCGTCGCAGGGCGGCGATGTGCACGCGCAGGTTGATGTCCTCGACCACCGAGTTCGGCCAGACGCAGGCGATCAGTTCGTCCTTGCCCACCACCTGGCCGGCGCGCTCGACCAGCACCCGCAGGATGTCCAGGGCACGCCCGCCCATGCGCAACGGCCGATCGCCGTCCAGGACCAGCCGCTGCCGCAGGTGGAAGGCGTAGGGGCCGAACCGCAGCACCGCATCACTGTTCAAGTCTCTGACGCTGTTCATGCGCATCCACGTGCTGGAAACCCGGCCTGGCGCCAGGCTCCCGCACCTCCATTACCAAGAATTCCCCAGTATCTTGGCAGGCAGCGATGACGGTACAACCGCCCTGGAGGGAGCGTCACGGCCATCGCGGTGCGCCAGACGGACAAGCCGGCACTAGCTGAACTGTTCGCGGTACTGGGTGGGGGTCAGGCCGAGCTTTTCACTGAACAGAAAGCGCATGTGCCGCACGCTGCCGAAGCCGCTTTTGTAGGCCACGGTCTTGAGCGGCAGGTCGCTGGTCTCCAGCAGGTTCCGCGCGCGGTCGATGCGTGCGCTTTGCAGGAACTCCATGGGCGTCATGTTCACTTC
Source organism: Pseudomonas sp. SBT1-2 (assembly GCF_028640875.1). Taxonomy (NCBI): domain Bacteria; kingdom Pseudomonadati; phylum Pseudomonadota; class Gammaproteobacteria; order Pseudomonadales; family Pseudomonadaceae; genus Pseudomonas; species Pseudomonas sp. SBT1-2. The sequence goes on from NZ_JAQZAA010000114.1 coordinate 74,113, forward strand.
CCGGGCGAACACCCGGGCGAAATGGCGCGTGCTCATGTTCGCCAGGCTGGCCATGCGCTCGATGCTGAAGGCTTCGTCCAGGCGTTCGAGCACATGGTTCTGCACCCGGGTCACCGGCGTTTCCTGCGGCGCCACCGTGGCCATCAACGGGCTGAACTGCGCCTGCCCGCCCTGGCGCTTCATCACCACCAGCAACACCTTGGCCACGTCCTGGGCGACTTTCTTGCCGTGGTCGCGAGCGACCACGGCCAGTGCCAGGTCGATGCCGGCGGTGACCCCGCCCGAGGTGATCAGGTTGCGGTCCTCGACGAAGATCTGGTCGGTCTCCACCGTTGCCTTGGGGAAGGCCCGGATCAGGCGCTCCGTGTAGTGCCAGTGGGTCGTCACCCGAAACCCGTCGAGCAACCCGGCATGCCCGAGGATGAAGGCCCCGGTGCAGATCGAGCCATAGACGGCCGAGCGGCGCACGGCTCCCGCCAGCCAGTCGAGCAAGGGTGGATGCTTTTCGTTGTAGGCCCCCGGCCCCCCGGGCACCAGCAGCAGGTCATAGTTGTCGCGCGCCTGGTCGATATGCATGTCGGCCTGGACGCTGACGCCGTTGGAAGCGCGCAACGGGCCGTGCTCGGTGCCGATCGTCGAGAGCTGGTAATGGTCCTTCGGCTCCAGATAACGATTGGCGATGGAAAACACCTCCATGGGCCCGGCCATGTCGAGCAGGAGAAAGTCTGGAAACAGCACCATTGCCACGGTTTTCATGGGTAAAGATCACTGATATCAAAGGGTTAAAAGCCTAACGCCGACCCTGCAGATTATGCCCGGACGGCGCGCGATCGTCGGACAAGAATACGTGATTCAGCGCACAAAATTGTCAACCCGAAAGGGACAGTCTTTCAGTTTCCATCTACTTATTGCATCACAGGGTAAACATTAGCCTTCTCCTCAACCGGACGAATTCCCGTCCCGACAGGAGATTCCCTCATGCTGACCCTTCGCAAAGCCTCTGATCGCGGCGCCGCCAACCACGGTTGGTTGAAGTCCTTCCACACCTTTTCCTTCGCCAACTACCGCAACCCGCGGGAGCAGGGTTTTTCCGACCTGCTGGTGATCAACGACGACCGGGTCGCCGCCGGCAAGGGCTTCGGCCAGCACCCGCACCGGGACATGGAGATTTTCTCCTATGTGCTCGAAGGCGCCCTGGAACACAAGGACACCCTGGGCACCGGTTCGGTGATCCGCCCTGGCGACGTGCAACTGATGAGCGCTGGCAGCGGCGTGGCGCACAGCGAGTACAACCACTCGGCCACCCAGCCTGTGCACTTCCTGCAGATCTGGATAGTGCCGGATGTCAGCGGCGCCAGGCCGCGTTACCAGCAGGAGCATTTCAGCCCGCAGCAAAAACGCGGTCGCCTGCAACTGATCATCTCCCCCGAGGGCGCCGACGGTTCGCTGCAGGTGCGCCAGGATGCGCGGGTCTATGCCGGGCTGATCGATGGCCAGGAAAGCGCCACCCTGACGCTCGACGCCGACCGCTACGCCTATGTGCATGTGGCCCGCGGCTCGGTCGAGCTCAACGGCCTGTCCTTGCAGGAAGGCGATGGCGTGCGGGTCCGCAAGGAACAGGCACTGACCTTGAGCAACGGCGCGGATGCCGAAGTGCTGGTGTTCGATCTGCGGGCGCAGGAACTGCCCGAGATGCCTTGACCGGCACTGGCCTGGGGGCGTTTGCCCCCGGGCCTGACTGGCGAACGGCCAAGGCCCCGCAAGCGTTTGAGGCGATATCGGCGAGGCATATCCGCTATCGATGCCGATGATTTCCGCCGCACAGGCGCCGCCTTGCAGAATCCACCCCAGCCCATCCCTTTCCACCGCTCACCCATCAAGGACGCCCCCATGTCAGCGCCTACCACCGCGACACTCCCCATGCGCAATGCAGTCTGGCTGCATATTTTCGCCGGCCTGTGCGCCAGCCTGGTCAGTATCGGGCTGGCGCGCTTTGCCTATACCCCGCTGATCCCGCAACTGATCCAGGCCCACTGGTTCGTCCAGGCCGACGTGGTCTACCTCGGCGCCGCCAACCTTGCCGGCTACCTGATTGGCGCGCTGATCGGCCATCCCCTGGGCAAGCGCCTGAGCAATCCGCGGGTGCTGCGGCTGATGCTGGTGGTCGCCACCCTGTCGTTCTTCGCCTGTGCCTGGGCCCTGTCCTTCAGCTGGTTCTTCGTCTGGCGCCTGCTCTCGGGGATCGCCGGCGGCGCCATCATGGTGCTGGTGGCGTCCACTGTGCTGCCCCACGTACCGCCAGCGCGCCGAGGCGCGGCCAGCGGCGCGATCTTCCTCGGCATCGGCCTGGGCATCGCCGGCTCCGGCACCCTGGTGCCGGCCCTGCTGGAATGGGGCCTGCGCGACACCTGGCTAGGCCTGGGGCTGGTGGCCGCGGTGCTGACCGCCGCCAGCTGGTTCTGCTGGCCGCAGAGCCAGCCCGAGCCCGCTGTCGCGGTGAAGGCCAGCGAGCCGGCCGACCCTGAAGACCCGGCGTCCGGCCGTGGCCTGCGCCTGCTGTTCGCCCAGTACGCCTTGATGGCCACCGGGCTGGTGCCGGCCATGGTGTTCCTGGTGGACTACGTGGCCCGCGGCCTCGATGCCGGCACCCATGTGGCGGCGCTGGTGTGGGTGATGTATGGGGTCGGCGCGATCGTTGGGCCGATGGTCTACGGCATGCTCGCCGACCACCTCGGGGCCCGCCGCAGCATCCGCTGGGTGCTGATCGTGCAGGCGCTGGCGGTGGGCGCGTTGAGCATCACCAGCCAGCCGTGGCTGCTGTGCGGGCTGGCGGTACTGATCGGCTCGTTCCCACCCGGCATCGTGCCTTTGGCCCTGGCCCGGGTCCACGAACTGAAGCAACACGCCCATGCCCAACAGGTCGCCTGGAGCCGCGCGACCGTGGCCTTCGCCAGCTTCCAGGCGCTGGCCGGGGCCGCCTACTCGCTGATCTTCAATGCCAGCGGCGGCCATCATCAGCAGCTGTTCGTGATCGCCAGCCTGGCGTTGCTGCTGGCCATCGCGCTGGATCTCGCCGCCCGCCGGCTGCGCTAGTACCGGTCGCCCACCGCTGCCGCGGTGGGCGACTTGCGTTATCAAAGCCCCTCATTGAGCCCTCGGACTTGACCGGCGGACCTCGCCATTCACGAAGAGCCTGTGAAATCCCTTTCCAATGCCTTCGCGCAAGAATAATGTAGCGATATCTACACTTTTCAGATCTGTCACTACATGAATAACTGGCTAGCGCTGATCCTCGGATTGCCGACCGCGAATGCAACAGCGCGCATGCGCGCCTGGCGAGCCCTGAAAGCCTCCGGGGCCGCGGTGTTGCGCGACGGTGCCTACCTGTTGCCGGACACCGCCGCCTGCCGCGAAACGCTGGCCGCGGTTGAGCGCGACATCCTGGCCCTCAATGGCACCGCCTTTGTCCTGCCCGTGGTGGACCCCAACGGCGAACGCTTTATCGGGTTGTTCGACCGCAACGAGGACTACAGCAAACTGCGCAACGAAATCGAGGAGTGCCGGGGGCAACTGACGGCGCAGAATGCCCTGGCCAGCACCCGGCAGATTCGCAAGCTGCGCAAAGCCTACGATCAGCTGGCCAGCATCGATTTTTTCCCCGGCCAGCCGAAGCAGCACACCGACGCCGCCTTGCAGGAGCTGGAGACGGCGGTCAGCCGGGCCTTGTCGACGGATGAGCCGTATAGCCGCGACCTGCCCATCACCCTGCTCAGCCCGGGCGACTATCAGGGCCGTGTCTGGGCGACCCGCAAGCGCCCCTGGGTCGACCGCCTGGCGAGTGCCTGGCTGATCCGCCGCTTCATCGACCCCAAGGCGCGGATCCTCTGGCTGGACCAGCCCCGGGACTGCCCGGCCGACGCCCTGGGTTTCGACTTCGATGACGCAGCGTTCAGCCATGTCGGCAACCGCGTGACCTTCGAAACCCTGCAAGCCAGTTTTGCCCTTCGGCAACCCGGCCTGGATCGTCTCGCGGCCCTGGTGCACTACCTCGATATCGGCGGCATCCAGCCCGCGGAGGCTGCCGGCATCGAGCGGGTACTGGCCGGACTGCGCGAAACCATCAGCCATGACGACCAGTTGCTGGCCGCTGCCAGCGCCATCTTCGACGGCCTGCTCGCCGAGTTCGTGAAAGAGGAGCAACCCCATGAGTAAGGTTTCCGAGTCGGCGCTGGAAACGGATCCGCCGAGGCCCGGGCCGGTCGGTTTGCTTGAAGCCTTCTGGTTCTGGCTCAAGCTCGGCTTCATCAGCTTTGGCGGGCCCGCGGGGCAGATTTCGATCATGCACCAGGAACTGGTAGAACGCCGGCGCTGGATCTCCGAGCGACGCTTCCTGCACGCGCTCAACTATTGCATGTTGCTGCCCGGGCCCGAGGCCCAGCAGTTGGCGACCTACATTGGCTGGCTGATGCATCGGACCTGGGGCGGCGTGATTGCCGGCACGCTGTTCGTATTGCCCTCGCTGTTCATCCTGATCGCCTTGTCCTGGCTGTACATCGCCTTCGGCGAAGTCCCGGTGGTGGCCGGGCTGTTCTATGGCATCAAGCCCGCGGTGACGGCGATAGTCATACAGGCGGCGCACCGGATCGGCTCGCGGGCCCTGAAGAACCCTTGGCTGTGGGCGATAGCCGCGGCGTCATTCACCGCGATCTTTGCCTTCAATGTGCCGTTTCCATTGATCGTGCTGGGGGCCGCCTTGATCGGTTACCTCGGCGGTCGCCTGGCCCCCGAGAAGTTCAAGGTCGGAGGGCATGGCGCGGCTAAAAAGTCCTTCGGCCCGGCCTTGATCGATGACGATACCCCTGCCCCTGGGCATGCCCGCTTCAGTTGGCTGAAACTCGCGCTGCTGGCATTCATCGGCGCCCTGTTGTGGGCCCTGCCGATGGGCGCCCTGACCGCGCTGTTCGGCTGGCAAGGCACCTTGACCCAGATGGGCTGGTTCTTCACCAAGGCCGCCCTGCTGACCTTCGGCGGTGCCTATGCCGTGCTGCCGTATGTCTATCAGGGCGCGGTGGGTCACTACGGCTGGCTGACCCCGACGCAGATGATCGACGGCCTGGCCCTGGGGGAAACCACCCCCGGGCCGCTGATCATGGTGGTGGCCTTCGTCGGTTTCGTCGGGGCTTATGTCTCCCAGGTGTTTGGCGCCGACCAGGTGTTCCTGGCCGGGGCGGTCGCGGCGGCACTGGTCACCTGGTTCACCTTCCTGCCTTCGTTCCTGTTCATCCTCGCCGGCGGCCCGCTGGTGGAGTCGACCCACAACGAGCTCAAGTTCACCGCGCCGCTCACCGGGATCACCGCCGCGGTGGTCGGGGTGATCCTCAACCTGGCGTGCTTCTTCGGCTACCACGTGCTGTGGCCGAACGGCTTCAGCGGCGCCCTCGACTGGCCCTCGGCGCTGATCGCCCTGGCCGCGGCGGTTGCCCTGTTCCGCTTCAAGCGCGGCGTGATCCAGGTGCTGATGGCCTGTGCGCTGGCGGGCCTGGCCGTGCACCTGCTGCGCTAGGGTACAGGCGCCGGCCCGCCAACGCTGCGGGCCTCAGCCCTGCCCCTTGAGGAAATGGCGGATGCGGATCTTCACCCCGTCGCTCTGGAAGCGACGGGCGGCCGCCTCGATCTTCAGTTCGGCGCGGGTCACCCGCTCGTGGTGACGCAGGTGGCCGACCCAGGATTCGTCGAAGAAAATCTCGCACCACAGGCGCGGGTTTTCGCTGTCCTGCAACAGGCACCAGGAAAACGAACCGTTGCGCTGGCGCATGCGGCGCACCGGGTTCATCGCCTGCTGGAAAGCCTGGGCGTGTTCGGGGGCGATGTCGTATTCCAGGCGGATCATCACCGGGCCGCGTTCCAGGTCCTGGTCGGCGCTGAGCAGCGGTTGCGGCCAGTGCAGCGACGGCGCCAGGTCTTCGGCGCTGCGCTGGGGCAAGCCGACCCGCCAGGTCAGCCCGACCCCGGCCAGCAGCACCGCGGCCGCCGCGCTCAGGGCAAGGCTCATGGACAACAGGCTGGCCACCCAGCCCCAGAGCAAGCCGCCCAGGGCCATGCTGCCGAAGAACATCAGGATATACACCGCCAGCGCTCGCGCCCGCACCCAGGCCGGCACCGAGGTCTGGGCCGCCACCTGGAAACTCGAGAGTACGGCGATCCAGGCGCCGCCGCTGATCAGCATCACCGGGATCAACAGATAGAAGTCGCGCAGCCAGGCCAGGGCGAACAGCACCAGGGCGTAGATCACGCTGGCCAGCGCCACCAGGCGATCCACCGCCAGGTGCTGGCGCAGCCGCGGCAACAGCATCGCCCCCAACACCGCGCCGAGGCCGACACTGCCGAGCAACACGCCGAACTGGGTCGCGCTGCCCTGCAACTCGCCGCGCACGATCAACGGCAGCAAGGACATGCCGGCGCTGGCGCCAAAGAAGAACGCCAGTGTGCGAATCAGCACCCGTTGCAGCGGATGGGAACTGCGGGCGTAGCGCCAGCCCACACGGATCGCACTGAACAGCCGCTCCGCCGGCAGTACTGCGACCTTCGGCTCGCGCCGCCAGCAGGCGAGCACGGCGATCACCGCAAAGAACGACAGCGCATTCACCGCGAAGGTCGCCCAGGGCCCGGCCAGGCTCACCAGGACCCCGGCGATGGCCGGGCCCACGGCACGCGCCACGTTGGTCCCGACGCTGCTCAAGGCGATGGCCGCGGGCAACTCGCCGGCGGGCACCAGCTCCGGGGTCAGGGCCGACCAGGCCGGCATCATCAGCGCTGTGCCGATGCCCATGGCCAGGGTCAACAGCAGCAACAGGGGCACCGTCATCAGGCCACTGAGGGTCAGGAACGCCAGGAGCATGGCGACACTGGCCATCCAGCCCTGCACCAGCAACAGGTAGCGGCGCTTGTCGACGATATCGGCCAGCGCCCCCGCCGGCAGCGCGAGGAAAAACATCGGCGCCGCGGCGGCCACCTGCACCAGCGCCACCGTCATCGGGCTGGCCGACAACGAGGTCATCAACCAGCCGGCGCCCACCTCGTGCATCCAGGTGCCGATGTTCGAGGCGATGCTGGCCAGCCACAGCCCGCGAAACAGGCCATGCTTGAGCGGGCTCCAGGGCGACAGGGAGGCCGCGCTACGGGAGGAATCGAGGGTCTGTTTCATGACGGTCCTTGAGTCGTGGGAACGGTGTGCAGTCCGGGCGTTTTCATCGCCAACGACCACCGGCCGACGCAAGCGGGTTGCGTCAGCCGGTGGTCATTGGCGACAGGCTTACTTGACCTGACGCTGCGGCGCCTTGTGCACCATGGTGTAGGCATAGTCCACGCCCATGCCGTAGGCGCCGCTGTGCTCGCGCACCAGGTCCATCACCGCGTCGTAGGTTTCCTTGTGCGCCCAGTCGCGCTGGAATTCGAGCAGCACTTGCTGCCAGGTCACCGGCACCGCGCCGGCCTGGATCATGCGCTGTACCGACATGTCATGGGCTTCCTGGCTGGTGCCGCCGGAAGCGTCGGTGACGATGTACACCTCGTAGCCTTCGGCCAGGGCTTCCAGGGCCGGGAAGTTCAGGCAGACCTCGGTCCACAGCGCGGCCATGATCAGTTTCTTGCGCCCGGTGGCCTTGACCGCTTCCACCAGCTTCTTGTCTTCCCAGGAGTTCATCGAGGTGCGCTCGATCGGCTGGTGATCCGGGAACACGCTGAGCAGTTCCGGCCAGATGTAGCCGCTGAAGCTCTCGGTTTCCACCGA
>NZ_JAQZAA010000007.1:0-404 GCF_028640875.1 Pseudomonas sp. SBT1-2
ACGCCAACGGCGGCCGGAGCCGCCGAGGCTGGTACCGTCGATGAAGACGGCTTGGCCAATGGCATCGCCGGTGGTGTCGGCGACGTAGCTGGCGAAGCAACGACTGCCAGCGGTAGCGTTACCGGTATCTTCCAGTCGGGTGCCGATGTACCGCTGAGCTATAGCTTGTCGAGTGATACCAGCGGCCTGCCAGCCCTGAGTTCGGGTGGAGTGGCGCTGGTCTATAGCGTCGCTGGCGATACCCTGACCGCCAAAGCCGGTGCCGTCGATGTATTCACCTTCAGCCTCAGTGCCGCGGGTGCCTACAGCTTCAGCCTGCTGCAGCCGCTGGACCATCCAGCCGGCAATGACGAGAACGACATCACCCTCAACCTGGGTACCTTGCTGCAAGCTACCGATAAGGA
>NZ_JAQZAA010000115.1:0-122917 GCF_028640875.1 Pseudomonas sp. SBT1-2
TCTTGATCGCGGGCAAGCCTCGCTCCTACAGGGGCGTGGGTTATTGACGGCGCTGAACGAAATCCCGGATCCGCTCGGCGGCTTCCACGCATTCGGCCAATGGCGCTACCAGGGCCATGCGTACCCGACCGGCTCCCGGGTTGCTGCCGTCGACATCGCGCGACAGATAGGAGCCCGGCACCACGGTCACATGCTCCTGTTCGAACAGGTCACGGCAGAACGCCGTATCGTCGCCCGCCACGTTCGGCCACAGGTAGAAGCTGCCGTCCGGGCGCTGCACGTCGAGCACCGGCGCCAGAATCTCCAGCACCGCATCGAACTTTTCGCGATACAGCGCGCGGTTGGCGCGCACATGCACTTCGTCGTTCCAGGCGGCGATGCTGGCCAGCTGGGTCTGAACCGGCATGGCGCAACCATGGTAGGTGCGGTACAGCAGGAAGCCCTTGAGGATATCCGCGTCGCCCGCGACGAAACCGGAGCGCAGGCCCGGCAGGTTGGAGCGCTTGGACAGGCTGTGGAACACCACGCAACGCTTGAAGTCCTGGCGTCCCAGTTCGGCGCAGGCAGTGAGCAGGCCGGGCGGTGGGGTCTGCTCGTCGAAGTACAGCTCGCTGTAGCACTCGTCGGCGGCGATCACGAAATCGTACTGGTCGGCCAGGGCGATGAGTTTCTTCAGGGTTTCGATCGGGATCAGCGCGCCGGTCGGGTTGCCCGGCGAGCACAGGAACAGGATCTGGCAGCGCTGCCAGATCTCGGCCGGTACCGCGTCGAAGTCCGGGTTGAAGCCGTTTTCATCCAGGCACGGCAGGTAGTGCGGCTTCGCGCCGGCGAGGAAGGCCGCGCCTTCGTAGATCTGATAGAAGGGGTTCGGGCTGACCACCAGCGCGTCGTCGCCACGGTTGACCACGGTCTGGGTGAAGGCGAACAGCGCCTCGCGGGTGCCGTTGACCGGCAGCACGTTGCGCGCCGGATCGATCCAACCATTGGGTACGCCAAAACGCCGTTCGCACCAGCCGGCGATGGCTTCGCGCAGGGCAGGGAGGCCCAGGGTCGTCGGATACACCGCCATCTGGTCCAGGTTATTGGCCAGGGCTTCGGCGACAAAGCTCGGCGAGCGGTGCTTGGGCTCGCCGATGGACAGCACGATAGGGCGCTTGGCCGGGTTCGGCTGGACGCCGCCGAGCAGGGCGCGGAGTTTCTCGAACGGGTAGGGCTGCAGCTGGTTCAGAGCGTTGTTCATCGGTGCGGTGTCTCACTCAAAGCGGGTCGTGGCGCGTGATCAGATGTTCAGGCGCGTCAAGGCGGTAGGCGGTTCGTGGCTGACGCTCAGTTGTTCGACGATGGCGTCCTGCAGTCGGCTGCACAGCTGGGGATCGGACAGTTGCTGGTTGTTCGCGTCGGTAATGAAGAACACGTCTTCCACGCGCTCGCCCAGGGTGGCGATCTTGGCGTTTTGCAGCGACAGGTCGAACTCCAGGAAGATCTTGCCGATGCGCGCCAGCAGGCCAGGGCGATCGGGAGCGCTCAGTTCGAGCACGGTGACCGGGCGCTGGGCGTCGTTGTGGATAGTCACTTGCGGCGGGAAGGCGAAGTGCTTGAGCTGACGCGGTACCCGACGCTGGATGATGGTCGGGTAGTCGTCAGGGTTGCGCAGGGCCTCGGTAAGGCCATCGCGGATCTGTTTGACGCGTTGCGGGTTGTTGCCGATCGAGCCGCCGTCGTTGTCGAGCACGATATAGGTGTCGAGGGTGAATTGGCTGCTCGAGGTGATGATCCGGGCGTCGTGGATGTTCAGGTTCAACTGGTCCATCGCGGCCACGGTCACGGCGAAGAAGTCGTGCTGGTCCGGGGCGTAGATGAAGATCTGCGTGCCACCCTCGAATTCGCGCTGGGTGGTTTCCTTGATCAGCACCAGCGGGCCGCCGTCGGCCGGCTGCTGGAGGATCGCGTCGCTGTGCCAGGCCACGTCGCCGGCAGTGTGGCGCAGGAAGTAGTCGTCCCCCAGTTGCGCCCAGAGCTGCTCGACGTCGTCCGGATCGGTGCCGGCACGGACCAGGATGTCCAGCGCCGCGCTTTGCGTCTGGCGGATCTGCTCTTCGCGGTCCACCGGGTTTTCCAGGCCGCGGCGCAGGGCGCGCTTGGTCTCGGTGTAGAGCTGGCGCAACAGGCTGGCGCGCCAGGAGTTCCACAGCGTCGGGTTGGTGGCGTTGATGTCGGAAACCGTCAGCACGTACAGATAGTCCAGGCGGGTCTGGTCGACCACGACCTGGGCGAAGTCATGGATGACCTGCGGGTCGGACAGGTCCTTGCGCTGGGCGGTGGTCGACATCACCAGGTGGTTTTGCACCAGCCAGACGATCAGGCGGGTGTCCCACAGCGGCAGCTGGTGGCGGATGCAGAAGGCTTCCGCGTCCACGGCGCCGATTTCCGAGTGGTCGCCGTGCCGGCCCTTGCCGATGTCGTGGTAGAGCCCGGCCAGGTAGATCAGCTCGGGCTTGGGCAGCTTGGCCATGAGCTTGCTGGCCAGCGGGAATTTCTCCGAAACCTGGGTGTACTGCAGTTTGCGCAGGTGCTTGATCAGGTTCAGGGTGTGGGCGTCGACCGTATAGATGTGGAACAGGTCGTGCTGCATCTGCCCGACGATATGGCCGAACTCCGGCAGGTAACGCCCGAGAATGCCGTAGCGGTTCATCCGTCGCAGGTTGCGGTGAATGCCGATCTCGCACTTGAAAAGCTCGATGAACAGGCTGGTATTACGAATGTCATGGCGGAAATCGTCGTCGATCAGGTGGCGATTTTCGCGCAACAGGCGAATGGTGTCGGCGCGTACGCCCTTGATCTCCGGGTGCTGGGCCATGAGCACGAAGATTTCCAGCATGGCGAACGGTGTGCGGCGGAACACGTTGGCGTTGATCGCCTCGATGTAGCCGTCGTGCAGCTGGAAGCGCGAGTTGATCGGCTGCGGCGGCGCTTCGTCTTCCGGGGCGAGGATGACTTCCTCGAAGTGCTGGATGATCAGGTCGCTGAGCTGGGCGATGCTCATCACCACCCGGTAGTACTGCTGCATGAAGCTTTCGATGGCCTGCTTGGCATCGTTGCCCTCGAAACCCAGCAACTTGGCGATCGAGCGCTGGTGATCGAACAGCAGGCGGTCTTCGGCGCGCCCGGCGAGCATGTGCAGGGCATAGCGGACCTTCCACAGGAACTCCTGGGACGAAGCCAGCAGCGCGTTCTCGCTTTCCACCAGGAAACCTTCGCCGGCCAGGGCCCGCAGGTTCAGCGTGCCGTACTGGCGACGGGCGACCCAGAGGATGGTCTGGATGTCGCGCAGGCCGCCGGGCGAGCCTTTGACGTTGGGTTCCAGGTTGTATTCGGTGTCGTTGTACTTGTGGTGCCGGGCCTTCTGTTCGGCGCGCTTGGCCAGGAAGAAGTCCTTGCTCGGCCACATGTGCGCGGTGCTGGTGACGTCGAGCATGCGCTGGCGCAGGCGTTCGGGGCCGCAGATGGTGCGGCTTTCCATCAGGTTGGTAACCACCGTCAGGTCGGCGCGGGCCTCTTCGGCGCATTCCTCCACCGAGCGCACGCTTTGCCCGACTTCCAGGCCGATGTCCCAGAGCAGGGTCAGGAAGCGTTCGATGGAATCGCGGAAAATCTCATGGTCGGCGCTGTCCAGCAGGATCAGCAGGTCGATGTCCGAGTAGGGGTGCAACTCGCCACGACCGTAGCCACCGACCGCCACCAGGGCGATGTCGGCGTCTTCGCTCCAGTCGAACTGGTCCCAGGCCTTTTGCAGGATGTTATCGACGAACCAGGCGCGGTCCTCGATGAGCCGGCGGATATCCCGTCCGCTGCGAAAGCGCTCGTCGAGCACTTCACGTGCCTGACGAATGGCTTTCTTGAAGGCGGCGATAGGGCTTGCCTTCAGGGCCAGTTCCGCCTGGAACTGGCCGCGGTCGAACAATTCGGGATCCACCTGCGGCATCGATTGGCTTTCCTTTCTATCTATAGGTAAGGGCGCAGCTGCGTGGATCAGGCCGAGACGCGCGGGATGGTGTCATCGCTGCGCAGGGTGAAGATCTCGTAGCCGGTCTCGGTCACCAGCAGGGTGTGTTCCCACTGCGCGGAGAGCTTGCGGTCCTTGGTGATCGCGGTCCAGCCGTCGCCCAGCACCTTGGTGTCGGCCTTGCCCTGGTTGATCATCGGCTCGATGGTGAAGGTCATGCCGGCTTTCAGTTCCATGCCGGTGCCGGCGCGGCCGTAGTGCAGGATCTGCGGCTCTTCGTGGAACACCTTGCCGATACCGTGGCCGCAGAACTCGCGAACCACCGAGAAGCCATTCTTTTCAGCGTGCTTCTGGATGACTTCGCCGATGTCGCCCAGGCGGCAGCCCGGCTTGACCAGTTCGATGGCCTTGTACATGCATTCCTGAGTGATCTGCGACAGGCGCTCGGCCCAGACCGGCACGGTGCCAACGTGGAACATGCGGCTGGTGTCGCCGTGGTAGCCGTCCTTGATGACAGTGACGTCGATGTTCAGGGTGTCGCCATCCTTCAGCGGCTTCTCGTTCGGGATGCCGTGGCACACCACGTGGTTGATCGAGGTGCAGATGGATTTGGGGAAACCCTTGTAATTCAGTGGCGCGGGAATCGCATGCTGCACATTGACGATGTAGTCGTGGCAGATGCGGTCCAGTTCTTCGGTGGTCACACCGGGTTTGACATGCTCGGCAATCATTTCCAGCACTTCGGCGGCCAGTTTGCCGGCGACACGCATTTTTGCGATGTCCTCGGGAGTTTTGAGGGTGACGGTCATACAGGCTCTCTTGACGCTCAGTGGCGCGGATAAACACGGAATGGCTTGAAAACGGTGTACCGAAGGCTGAGCCCGCTGTGGGGTCGCCACGTTTTCAAAAGCCTCAAAGGTGCGATTCTAACAGAGCCCCGGGGCAAATCTGAGGCTCTGTGCGTCGCTTCTTTCTATAACAGTGGAGCATTCTGGCCCGATTCCAAGGGGGGAGCAAAAAAGCGCCCCGGGGGAAATGAGAATCCGGGTTCCGTTTTTACCCTTCTTGTGGTATAAAATGCGCCGCTTTCCGGGGATGCTCCGAAAAGCCTAAACCCACACACGTGTCGACACGATGACCTGGGTGCCCTCAGCACAAGCTGTTGGTTGGTCATTGGGATACGTGGAGGCCTAACCCGACTTATTAAGGAACTATCATGTCCCAAGTCAACATGCGCGATATGCTGAAGGCCGGTGTGCACTTCGGTCACCAAACCCGTTACTGGAATCCGAAAATGGGCAAGTACATTTTCGGCGCGCGCAACAAGATTCACATCATCAACCTTGAAAAAACCCTGCCAATGTTCAACGAAGCTCTGACTTTCGTAGAGCGTCTGGCCCAGGGCAAAAACAAGATTCTGTTCGTCGGCACCAAGCGTTCCGCTGGCAAGATCGTTGCTGAAGAAGCAGCACGTTGCGGTTCGCCGTACGTCGATCACCGCTGGTTGGGCGGCATGCTGACCAACTACAAGACCATCCGTGCTTCCATCAAGCGTCTGCGTGACCTGGAAGTTCAGTCGGAAGACGGCACCTTCGCCAAGCTGACCAAGAAAGAGGCGCTGATGCGCACTCGCGATCTGGAAAAGCTGGATCGTAGCCTGGGTGGTATCAAGGACATGGGCGGTCTGCCTGACGCGCTGTTCGTGATCGACGTTGACCACGAGCGCATCGCGATCACCGAAGCCAACAAGCTGGGCATCCCGGTCATCGGCGTTGTCGATACCAACAGCAGCCCGGAAGGCGTTGACTACATCATCCCAGGCAACGATGACGCCATTCGCGCCATCCAGCTGTACATGGGTTCGATGGCTGACGCCGTGATCCGTGGCCGCAACAACGTTGCTGGCGGCACCGAAGTATTCGCTGAAGACGCTCCAGCGCCGGCAGCTGAAGCCTGAGTAACTGACGCTTAGCGTTTACTCAGTACGCAAAAAAGGGGGCTAGGCCCCCTTTTTGCCACCTCGAAAATCATTTGCCGATGGCGCCCCTGCAGTTCTTGTCATGTGTGGCGGCTATCAAGGGTTTTCGAGAGCGCAGCTCAAGAATTGATCGCCCGTTGAGTCGGGTGGAATGGTTGAAAACCTATCCAAGAGGAATTTGAAAATGGCAGAGATTACTGCAGCGTTGGTTAAAGAACTGCGCGAGCGTACCGGCGAAGGCATGATGGACTGCAAGAAAGCCTTGACCAAGGCTGGCGGCGACATCGAGAAAGCCATTGATGACATGCGTGCTTCGGGCGCCATCAAGGCTGCCAAGAAAGCAGGCAACATCGCTGCTGAAGGCGCCATCGCCATCAAGGACGACGGTAAAGCCGCCGTTCTGCTGGAAGTCAACTCGCAGACCGACTTCCTGGCTCTGCAGGACGACTTCAAGGCATTCGTTGCTGCCAGCGTTGAAAAAGCGTTCGCTGACAAGCTGACCGACGCCGCTCCGCTGATCGAAGCTCAAGAAGCCGATCGTCTGGTTCTGGTTGGTAAAACTGGCGAGAACGTCAACATCCGTCGTCTGGCTCGCGTTGAAGGTGACGTGGTCGGTACTTACCTGCACGGTAACAAGATCGGTGTTGCGGTTGTCCTGAAAGGCGGTTCCGTAGAGCTGGCCAAGGACATCGCCATGCATGTGGCTGCAAGCAACCCTGAGTTCCTGCTGCCATCGCAAGTTTCCGCTGAAGCCATCGAACGCGAGAAAGCCGTGTTCCTGCAGCTGAACGAAGACAAGATGAAAGGCAAGCCAGCCGAAATCGTTGAAAAAATGATCGGTGGCCGTATCAGCAAGTTCCTGGCCGAAGCCAGCCTGGTTGAGCAAGCTTTCGTCAAGGATCCAGAAATCACCGTAGGTGCCCTGGCCAAGAAAGGCGGCGCTGAAATCGTTTCGTTCACCCGCTTCGCGGTAGGTGAAGGCATCGAGAAGAAAGAAGACAACTTCGCTGAAGAAGTTGCCGCACAACTGGCTGCTGCCAAGCAACAGTAAGACGGTTTTTCAACTGTCGCCCGAAAGAGGCTGCCCGCTCACGCGCGCAGCCTCTTTTCAAATGGGGTAACCAATTTAGTTGGTTGCCTTCGGAACCGGTTTACAAAGTCGTGTTCTGATGGCGCTGTGACAGCGTCAAGCTAGAGTGAACGCAGGCTGCAAACAGCTTGCAGAGAATTTTTAAAATACGCCGCAGGAGAGATTCGCAATGGCTCAGCAGGGCAGTGGTTATCAAGCTCGCTATAAACGCATTCTACTCAAGCTTAGCGGCGAGGCCCTGATGGGCTCGGAAGAGTTCGGGATCGACCCTAAGGTGCTAGATCGCATGGCGCTGGAAGTCGGCCAGCTGGTTGGCATCGGTGTTCAGGTCGGTCTGGTCATCGGCGGTGGCAACCTGTTCCGTGGCGCGGCGCTCAGCGCGGCCGGCATGGATCGGGTGACAGGCGACCACATGGGCATGCTGGCCACTGTGATGAACGGCCTGGCCATGCGCGACGCGCTGGAACGTGCGAATATCTCGGCGATCGTCATGTCGGCCATTTCCATGGTCGGTGTGACCGATCACTATGACCGTCGCAAGGCGATGCGTCATCTGAACTCCAAGGAAGTGGTGATCTTCGCTGCCGGTACCGGCAACCCGTTCTTCACGACCGACTCCGCAGCATGCCTGCGGGCGATCGAGATCGATGCCGACGTCGTGCTCAAGGCAACCAAGGTTGACGGTGTATACACCGCAGACCCATTCAAAGACCCGCATGCCGAGAAGTTCGATCATCTGACCTACGATGAAGTACTGGATCGCAAGCTGGGTGTCATGGATCTGACGGCGATCTGCCTGTGCCGCGACCATAAGATGCCGTTGCGTGTCTTCAACATGAACAAGCCCGGCGCCCTGCTGAACATCGTGCATGGCGGCGCTGAAGGAACCCTGATCGAGGAAGGCGAACAATGATCAACGAAATCAAGAAAGACGCTCAAGAGCGCATGAAGAAGTCCCTGGAATCCCTGGCGCATGCATTCAGCCGCATTCGCACCGGCCAGGCTCACCCAAGCATTCTGGCAGGCGTGATGGTGCCTTACTACGGTGCTGACACCCCGATCAACCAGGTGGCCAACGTCACCGTGAAGGATGCTCGCACCCTGCAGGTCGTGGCCTTCGAGCGCAACATGCTGGCGGCGGTGGACAAGGCGATCCAGAGCTCCGGCCTGGGCTTCAACCCGACCAACCTGGGTGAGCTGCTGCTGATCACCATGCCGGCGCTGACCGAAGAAACCCGCAAGGGCTTCACCAAGCAGGCTCGTGAAGCGGCCGAAGACGCCCGTATTGCTGTGCGCAACGTGCGTCGTGACGCGCTGAGCCAGTTCAAGGACCTGGTCAAGGAGAAGGAAATCAGCGAAGACGACGAGCGTCGCGCCGCCGATGAAATCCAGAAGCTGACCGACAAGTTCGTGGCGGAAATCGAAGTCGCTGTGAAGCAAAAAGAAGCGGACCTGATGGCCGTATAAGGGTCAGGACGTTTTCATGGACAAGACCAAGCAGCCTGTACCGTCTTCGGTGCCGCGCCATGTCGCGATCATCATGGATGGGAACAATCGCTGGGCAAAAAAACGCTTTATGCCGGGTGTCGCCGGGCATAAAGCGGGTGTCGATGCTGTTCGTGCGGTGATTGAAGTGTGCGCCGAGGCCAAGGTCGAGGTGCTGACGCTGTTCGCCTTCTCCAGTGAAAACTGGCAGCGGCCGGCCGATGAAGTCAGTGCCTTGATGGACCTGTTCTTCAAGGCATTGCGCCGCGAGGCCAAGCGTCTCAACGAAAACAACATCAGCCTGCGCATCATCGGCGATCGCTCGCGCTTCCATCCCGAGCTGCAAGCGGCGATGCGCGAGGCGGAAGCGATGACCGCGGGGAGTAATCGCTTCATTCTGCAGATCGCCGCCAACTATGGCGGTCAGTGGGATATTGCCCAGGCCGCTCAGCGCCTGGCGCGGGAAGTCCAGGCAGGGCACCTGCGCCCTGACGACATTACCCCCGAGTTGTTGCAAACCTGCCTGGCGACTGGCGACCTGCCGTTGCCGGACCTGTGCATCCGTACGGGCGGCGAACACCGCATCAGCAATTTCCTGCTCTGGCAGCTGGCTTATGCCGAGCTGTACTTCTCCGACCTGTTCTGGCCGGACTTCAAACACGATGCCATGCGCGCTGCGCTGGCCGATTACGCTTCTCGCCAGCGCCGCTTCGGTAAAACGAGCGAGCAGGTCGAAGCTGGAGCCCGGGTTTAATGCTCAAACAACGAATCATTACTGCGCTGATCCTGCTACCGATCGCCTTGTGCGGTTTTTTCCTGCTCGAAGGTTCCGCCTTCGCCCTGTTTATCGGGCTGGTGGTGACCCTTGGGGCCTGGGAGTGGGCGCGCCTGGCGGGTTTCGACGCTCAACCGACCCGTATTGCCTATGCAGTAGTGGTCGCTGCGCTGTTGTTCCTGATGCAGCTGTTGCCGGGTATCGCGCCTTGGGTGCTTGGTGCCGCGGTACTCTGGTGGGGGCTGGCGACTTTCCTGGTGCTCACCTATCCGCGTACCAGAGAGCATTGGGCCGGTGCCGCGGCCAAGCTGGTGATCGGTCTGCTGATTCTGCTGCCGGCCTGGCAAGGCCTGGTCTTCATCAAACAGCAGCCTTTGGGTAACTGGTTGATCATGGCGGTGATGGTGCTGGTCTGGGGCGCAGATATCGGTGCCTACTTCTCCGGCAAGGCATTCGGCAAGCGAAAGCTGGCGCCGCAGGTCAGCCCGGGCAAGAGCTGGGAAGGGGTGTACGGCGGTCTGCTGCTGAGCCTGGTGATCACTGCGGTGGTTGGTCTGGTTGCAGGCTGGTCCTTCGGGCAGATCATCCTTGGTTTGCTGGGAGCGGCTGTCGTGGTGTTCATCTCGGTGGTCGGCGACCTGACCGAAAGCATGTTCAAGCGCCAGGCCGGGATCAAGGACAGCAGTAACCTGCTGCCGGGCCATGGTGGCGTGCTTGATCGTATCGATAGCCTGACCGCGGCCATTCCGGTATTCGCCGTGTTGTTGTGGATGGCTGCATTGTGAGTCGCCCACAGCAGATTACGGTTCTCGGGGCCACCGGCTCTATCGGCCTCAGCACCCTGGATGTCATTGCCCGCCATCCCGAGCGTTATCAGGTCTTCGCCCTGAGCGGTTTCAGTCGTCTGGCCGAGCTGCTGGCGCTGTGTATCCGTCATGCTCCCCGTTTTGCCGTCGTCCCGCATATCGCTGCCGCGCGCAGCCTGCAGGAAGACTTGCGCAATGCCGGTTCGCGCACCCGTGTACTGGTGGGCGAGGAGGGCTTGTGTGAAGTGGCGTCCGACCCTGAAGTCGACGCGGTCATGGCGGCTATCGTCGGTGCCGCGGGCTTGCGTCCGACCCTGGCTGCCGTCGAGGCTGGCAAGAAAATTCTCCTGGCCAATAAAGAAGCGCTGGTCATGTCCGGCGCATTGTTCATGCAGGCGGTGGGCAAGAGCGGTTCGGTATTGTTGCCCATCGACAGTGAGCACAACGCCATCTTCCAGTGCATGCCCGCGGACTTTTCCCGTGGGTTGAGCCATGTGGGGGTGCGGCGCATTTTGCTGACCGCATCCGGTGGCCCGTTCCGGCAAACGCCGCTGGCCGACCTGGAGCAGGTAACGCCTGAGCAGGCATGTGCTCACCCCAACTGGTCGATGGGGCGCAAGATTTCCGTCGATTCGGCCAGCATGATGAATAAAGGCCTTGAGCTGATCGAGGCGTGCTGGCTGTTCGATGCCAAGCCTGCCCAGGTCGAGGTGGTGATTCATCCGCAAAGCGTGATTCACTCGCTGGTCGACTATGTGGACGGTTCGGTACTGGCCCAGTTGGGCAACCCGGATATGCGCACGCCGATCGCCAATGCCCTGGCCTGGCCGGAGCGAATCGACTCGGGCGTGCCGCCGCTGGATCTGTTCGCCGTGGCGCGCCTGGATTTCCAGGCGCCTGATGAAGAGCGGTTCCCGTGCTTGCGTCTGGCGCGCCAGGCCGCCGAGGCCGGCAACAGTGCTCCGGCCATGTTGAATGCCGCCAACGAGGTAGCTGTTGCCGCGTTTCTCGAACGGCGCATCCGCTACCCCGAGATCGCGAGTATCATCGAAGAAGTTTTAAGCCTTGAACCGGTTGTCGCAGTCGATGAGCTGAGCGCCGTGTTCGCGGCGGACGCCAAAGCCCGTGCCCTGGCTGAGCAGTGGCTGGGTCGCAACAGCCGGTAAGTTGCGACAAGCCCGAGCGTATCGGTACTGGATAGGATTGCGGAGAAAGTAGATGAGCGCGCTCTATATGATTGTCGGCACCCTGATCGCCTTGGGTGTGCTGGTCACCTTCCATGAATTCGGTCACTTCTGGGTGGCGCGTCGTTGCGGCGTCAAGGTTCTGCGTTTCTCCGTGGGCTTCGGCATGCCGTTGCTGCGTTGGTATGACCGGCAAGGTACCGAATTCGTGATTGCCGCCATTCCGCTGGGTGGCTACGTGAAGATGCTTGACGAGCGCGAAGGCGAAGTACCCGTCGACCAGCTCGACCAGTCGTTCAATCGCAAGTCGGTACGCCAGCGTATCGCCATCGTTGCTGCCGGTCCTGTCGCCAACTTCCTGCTGGCACTGGTGTTCTTCTGGGGGCTGGCGATGCTCGGTACCGAGCAGGTGCGTCCGGTCATCGGCAGTGTCGAGTCTGGAAGCATTGCCGCCAAGGCTGGCCTGAGCCCTGGCCAGGAAATTGTTGCCATCGATGGCGAGCCCACCGTGGGCTGGTCGGCGGTCAACCTGCAACTGATCCGACGTCTGGGCGAAAGCGGTACCTTGCAGTTGCTGGTGCGTGAGCAGGGTTCGACCGCCGATTCGCCGCGCGAGCTGGTGCTCGACAACTGGCTCAAGGGTACCGATGAACCTGATCCTATTCGTTCCCTGGGGATTCGCCCCTGGCGTCCGGCGCTCGCCCCCGTTCTGGCTGAGCTCGATCCGAAAGGCCCGGCCCAGGCGGCTGGCCTGAAAGCCGGTGACCGCTTGCTGGCGCTGGATGGTCAGGCGCTGACCGATTGGCAGCAGGTCGTCGACTGGGTGCGTGTACGTCCTGATACCAAAATTGTGCTGCACGTCGAGCGTGATGGTGCTCAAATCGACGTCCCGGTGACCCTGGCCGCACGCGGTAAAGAGAAGGTCGCCAGTGGTTATCTGGGGGCTGGGGTGAAGGCGGTCGATTGGCCGCCGGAAATGCTTCGCGAGGTCAGTTATGGTCCGCTGGCTGCCATTGGGGAAGGTGCCCGGCGTACTTGGACCATGAGCGTGCTGACCCTCGACTCACTGAAGAAAATGTTGTTCGGCGAGCTCTCGGTAAAAAACTTGAGTGGACCGATAACCATTGCTAAAGTGGCGGGCGCTTCTGCCCAGTCGGGCGTTGCTGATTTCTTGAATTTCCTTGCTTATCTGAGTATTAGCCTAGGGGTTCTGAACTTGCTGCCCATTCCTGTACTGGATGGGGGGCATCTGTTGTTTTATCTGATCGAGTGGGCGCGTGGTCGTCCCTTGTCGGATCGGGTGCAAGGTTGGGGGATACAGATCGGTATCAGCTTGGTGGTCGGGGTGATGTTGCTTGCCCTGGTCAACGATCTGGGTCGTCTGTAACGCTTCGCTGAATTGCGAATCTGCCGCATTTTGCGGCAGTTTCTTTATTGCCAGTTGGAATAAGAAAGGACTTCATGAAACGTCTGCTGCTAACTGCGGTTCTCTCCGTATTGATGATCGCCGAAGTTCACGCCGAGTCCTTCACTATCTCCGATATCCGCGTCAATGGCCTCCAGCGGGTCTCCGCGGGTAGCGTCTTTGGGGCCTTGCCGCTGAACGTCGGTGAGCAGGCGGACGATCGTCGCCTCGTGGAATCCACTCGTGCGCTGTTCAAAACCGGCTTCTTTCAAGATATCCAGCTGGGCCGCGATGGCAATGTCCTGGTCATCACGGTAGTCGAGCGTCCATCCGTCGCCAGTATCGAAATCGAAGGCAACAAGGCGATTTCCACTGAAGACCTGATGAAAGGCCTCAAGCAATCCGGTCTAGCGGAAGGTGAAATCTTCCAGCGCGCGACCCTTGAAGGTGTTCGTAACGAACTGCAGCGCCAATATGTCGCTCAGGGCCGCTACTCGGCCACCGTCGATACCGAAGTGGTCCCGCAGCCGCGCAACCGTGTGGCGTTGAAGGTCAATATCAACGAAGGCACCGTAGCGGCCATCCAGCACATCAACGTCGTGGGCAACACTGTATTCCCGGACGAAGACCTGGTTGATCTGTTCGAGCTGAAAACCACCAACTGGCTGTCGTTCTTCAAGAACGATGACAAGTATGCCCGTGAGAAGCTGTCCGGTGACCTGGAACGCCTGCGTTCCTACTACCTGGACCGTGGCTATATCAACATGGATATCGCTTCGACCCAGGTTTCGATCACTCCGGACAAGAAACACGTCTACATCACTGTGAACGTCAACGAAGGCGAGAAGTACAGCGTTCGTGACGTGAAGCTCAGCGGTGACCTGAAAGTGCCTGAAGACCAGGTCAAGTCGCTGCTGCTGGTCGAGAAGGGCCAGGTGTTCTCGCGTAAATTGATGACCACCACTTCCGAGCTGATCACCCGCCGCCTGGGCAACGAGGGTTATACCTTCGCCAACGTCAACGGTGTTCCGCAGCCGCACGACGAAGATCACACGGTCGATATCACTTTCGTGGTCGATCCCGGCAAGCGTGCCTACGTGAACCGCATCAACTTCCGCGGCAACACCAAGTCCGAAGACGAAGTGCTGCGCCGTGAAATGCGTCAGATGGAAGGTGGCTGGGCTTCGACCTACCTGATCGACCAGTCCAAGACCCGTCTGGAGCGCCTGGGCTTCTTCAAGGAAGTCAACGTCGAAACCCCGGCCGTGCCAGGTGTCGACGATCAGGTAGACGTCAACTACGCAGTAGAAGAACAGGCTTCCGGTTCGATTACCGCCAGCGTCGGTTTCGCCCAGAGTGCGGGCCTGATCCTCGGTGGTTCGATCACCCAGAACAACTTCCTGGGTACCGGTAACAAGGTCAGCATCGGCCTGACCCGCAGCGAATACCAAAGCCGTTACAACTTCGGTTATGTCGATCCCTACTGGACTGCCGATGGCGTGAGCCTGGGTTACAACGCGTTCTATCGCACCACCGACTACGACGACCTCGATGTCGACGTGGCGAGCTATGCGGTAGACAGCCTGGGTGCCGGCGTCAGCGTTGGTTACCCGATCAGCGAGACTTCGCGTCTGACCTTCGGCCTGACCGCGCAGCAGGACAAGATCAAGACCGGTCGTTATACCGTCGACGAGATCTTCGACTTCGTGAACCGCGAAGGCGACAACTACCTGAACTTCAAGGCTTCGGCCGGCTGGTCCGAGTCCACCCTGAACAAAGGCGTCCTGGCGACCCGTGGTCATTCCCAGAGCCTGGTGCTGGAAGCCACCACCCCAGGTAGCGACCTGTCGTTCTTCAAGCTCGACTACCGCGGCCAGTTGTTCCAGCCGCTGACCGATACCTACACCATGCGCCTGCATACCGAGCTGGGTTATGGCGACGGTTATGGTTCGACCGACGGCTTGCCGTTCTATGAAAACTACTATGCTGGTGGTTTCAACTCGGTCCGTGGTTTCAAGGACAGCACCCTGGGTCCTCGTAGTACTCCGAGCCGTGGTGCAGGTGCGACGGGCAACGCCGGCACGACTCGTGATCCGGATCAGGATCCGCTGCCATTCGGTGGCAACGTGCTGATCCAGGGCGGTGTCGAGGTGCTGTTCCCGATGCCGTTCGTCAAGGACCAACGCTCTCTTCGTACCTCCGTATTCTGGGACGTGGGTAATGTGTTCGACTCCAAATGCGAGCAGGTCAGAAACCCTAGTGGTTTGCGTTCCGATACGCAGTGTAATGACGTCAGTCTGAGCAACCTGGCCAGTTCCGTGGGTGTCGGCGTGACGTGGGTAACCGCTCTGGGGCCGCTGAGTTTTGCTCTTGCAATGCCGGTCAAGAAACCTGACAACGCTGAAACCCAGGTGTTCCAATTCTCCCTCGGCCAGACTTTCTAAGAGCCTGACCCAAGATAACGACAATGGATTTTGTAGGAGTGCATCGTGCGTAAGTTGACTCAATTGGTTCTCCTGGCGACTGTCCTGGTAGCAGGTCCGGCCTTCGCCGACATGAAAATCGCCGTACTGAACTATCAGATGGCACTGCTGGAATCCGATGCTGCGAAGAAATACGCGGTGGATGCCGAGAAGAAGTTCGGCCCGCAGTTGAACAAGCTGAAAACCCTGGAAAGCAGCGCCAAGGGCATCCAGGATCGTCTGGTTGCCGGTGGCGACAAGATGCAGCAGGGCGAGCGTGAGCGCCTGGAGCTCGAATTCAAGCAGAAAGCCCGTGACTTCCAGTTCCAGTCCAAGGAACTGAACGAAGCCAAGGCCGTTGCCGATCGTGAAATGCTCAAGCAACTGAAGCCGAAACTCGACAGCGCCGTGGAAGAAGTCATCAAGAAAGGTGGTTTTGACCTGGTGTTCGAGCGTGGTGCAGTGATTGATGTCAAACCTCAGTACGACATCACTCGCCAGGTTATCGAGCGCATGAATCAGCTGAAGTAACCCATGACAGCGACTATAAAGCTCGGCCAGCTGGCCGAGTTCCTCGGAGCCACCCTGCGTGGCTCCGCAGAGAAAGAAATCACTGGGCTAGCCACCTTGCAGGAGGCTGGCCCAGCTCAGTTGAGCTTTTTGGCAAATCCCCAATACCGTAAGTATCTGGCTGACAGCCAGGCGGGTGCCGTGCTGCTGAAGGCGGCGGATGCCGAAGGTTATGCCGGTGATGCCCTGGTAGTGGCCGACCCCTACCTGTCGTACGCACGCATTTCCCACCTGTTCGATCCCAAGCCCAAGGCTGCTGCCGGTATTCATCCGACTGCGGTCATTGCCGAGGATGCTGTGGTCGACGCGGCTGCCAGTATTGGCGCGTTTGCGGTCATCGAGAGCGGTGCGCAAATCGCCGCGGGTGTCACGATCGGTGCTCATTGTTTTATCGGTGCCCGTTGCCAGATTGGCGAGGGCGGCTGGCTGGCTCCACGTGTGACGCTTTACCACGATGTGCGTATCGGCAAGCGTGTGGTCATTCAGTCTGGTGCGGTACTGGGCGGTGAAGGTTTCGGTTTCGCCAACGAGAAAGGCATCTGGCAGAAGATTGCGCAGGTTGGTGGCGTCACCATTGGCGATGATGTCGAGATTGGCGTGAATACCGCTATCGATCGCGGTGCGCTGGCCGATACCGTCATTGGCAATGGCGTGAAGCTGGATAACCAGATTCAGATCGCCCACAACGTCCAGGTCGGTGATCACACCGCCATGGCGGCCTGTGTCGGTATTTCCGGCAGCACCCGGATCGGCAAGCATTGCATGCTCGCCGGCGGTGTCGGGCTGGTCGGCCACATCGATATTTGCGACAACGTTTTCCTGACCGGGATGACCATGGTGACCCACTCGATTACCGAGCCGGGCTCCTACTCTTCCGGTACAGCCATGCAGCCTGCTGCCGAGTGGCGCAAAAGCGCGGCACGCATCCGTCAGCTCGATGATCTTGCGCGACGCCTGCGACAACTGGAAAAGCGCGTAGGGGACGTGACCCCCGACGGTAAAGCTTCATCAGATGGCTGATACCATTTCCATATCAAGTGTGCACAGCCGTTAGACTGCCTCCTTGATTTGCTAGAGGAGTGTGCGTTAGTCGCGCGCTCCCAATCTTTACTACAGGCTTCCCCCCGAAATGATGGACATCAACGAGATTCGCGAATACCTGCCTCACCGTTACCCGTTCCTGTTGGTGGACCGGGTAGTGGATCTGGATGTTGAGGGCAAGTGCATTCGTGCCTACAAGAATGTCAGCATCAACGAACCTTTCTTCAATGGTCACTTCCCCGCGCATCCAATCATGCCGGGCGTGCTGATCATCGAAGCCATGGCTCAGGCTGCGGGCATTCTTGGTTTCAAGATGCTGGACGTGAAGCCGGCCGATGGCACCCTCTACTACTTCGTCGGTTCCGACAAGCTGCGCTTCCGCCAGCCGGTGCTGCCGGGCGACCAGTTGATCCTGGAAGCCAAGTTCATCAGTTGCAAGCGCCAGATCTGGAAATTCGAATGCCAGGCTTCGGTCGACGGCAAGCCAGTCTGCTCCGCTGAAATCATCTGTGCGGAACGCAAACTATGAGTTTGATTGACCCTCGCGCAATCATCGATCCGACGGCCATTCTGGCCGACGACGTTGAGGTTGGCCCGTGGTCGATCGTTGGCGCCGGTGTGGAAATCGGCGAGGGTACGGTGATCGGGCCGCATGTGGTGCTCAAAGGCCCGACCCGGATCGGTAAGCACAATCGTATCTACCAGTTCTCCTCGGTAGGCGAAGACACTCCCGATCTGAAATACAAAGGCGAGGAAACCCGCCTGGTGATTGGTGACCACAACGTCATTCGTGAAGGCGTGACCATTCATCGCGGCACTGTCCAGGACCGTTCCGAGACCACTCTCGGTGATCACAATCTGGTCATGGCGTATGCCCATATCGGTCACGACAGCGTGATCGGCAACCACTGCATCCTGGTCAACAACACGGCGTTGGCCGGCCATGTGCATGTGGACGATTGGGCGATCCTGTCCGGCTTCACCCTGGTTCACCAGTACTGCCATATCGGCGCCCACAGCTTTTCCGGCATGGGGACGGCGATCGGCAAGGATGTTCCGGCCTTTGTCACAGTGTTCGGCAACCCGGCCGAGGCGCGCAGCATGAACTTCGAGGGCATGCGCCGTCGTGGTTTCAGCGAAGACGCGATTCACGCCCTGCGTCGAGCCTATAAAGTGGTGTATCGCCAGGGCTTGACCGTCGATCAGGCACTCGTCGAGCTGGCAGAAGCTGCTGCACAATTTCCCGAAGTCGCGGTATTTCGTGACTCGATCCAGTCTTCGACTCGCGGCATCACCCGTTAATCATGAGCAAACTGCGTATTGCGCTGGTGGCTGGCGAAGCTTCCGGTGACATTCTTGGCGCCGGTTTGATGCGCGCGCTCAAGGTCCAGCATCCCGCCGTTGAGTTCATCGGTGTCGGTGGCCCGCTGATGCAGGCCGAAGGGCTGGTTTCCTACTTCCCGATGGAGCGCCTGGCGGTCATGGGCCTGGTAGAGGTCCTGGGACGCCTGCGCGAACTGCTGGCCCGGCGCAAGAAGCTGGTGCAGACCCTGATCGCCGAAAAGCCGGACGTGTTCATCGGCATCGACGCCCCCGATTTCAACCTGAACATCGAACTCCAGTTGCGTCAGGCCGGCATCAAGACCGTGCACTACGTCAGTCCTTCGGTCTGGGCCTGGCGGCAAAAGCGCGTGCTGAAGATCCGCGAAGGTTGCGACCTGATGCTGACGCTGTTCCCGTTCGAAGCCAAATTCTATGAAGAGAAGGGCGTGCCGGTGCGGTTCGTCGGGCACTCCCTGGCCGATGCTATTCCGCTGGAGGCCGATCGGGCCGCGGCTCGCGCTGAGCTGGGCTTGCCCGAGGGGCCGCTGGTGGCCCTGATGCCGGGCAGCCGTGGCGGCGAAGTCGGGCGCCTCGGGGCCTTGTTCCTCGACGCGGCACAACGCCTGCGCGCCTTGCGTCCAGGGGTGCGTTTCGTCATGCCTTGCGCGAGCCCCGAGCGGCGTACTCAGCTGGAAGAGCTGCTGGCCGGTCGCGACCTGCCGTTGACCCTGCTCAACGGCCAGTCGCATCAGGCGCTGGCGGCTTGCGATGCGGTATTGATCGCCTCCGGCACCGCAACCCTTGAGGCGCTGCTCTACAAGCGCCCGATGGTCGTCGCCTATCGCCTGGCGCCGCTGACCTTCTGGATTCTCAAGCGTATGGTCAAGAGCCCTTATATTTCCCTGCCGAACCTGCTGGCCCAGCGCCTGCTGGTTCCCGAACTGCTGCAGGATGACGCGACTGCGGAGGCCCTGGCCCAGACCCTGTCGCCCTTGATCGAAGACGGCCAGGAGCAGACTCGCGGTTTTGACGAGATCCATCGCACTTTGCGCCGGGATGCCTCTAACCAGGCGGCTGAAGCGGTGTTGAACCTGATTGGCAAACCGGCATGAGTAACGAAAAGATGCAGATGGGACTGGATTTCTCTCTGGTGGCCGATGCCGAAGACCTGGTGGCCGGTGTCGACGAAGTCGGGCGCGGCCCCTTGTGCGGCGCAGTGGTCACGGCTGCGGTCATCCTCGATCCGAGCCGGCCGATTCTCGGTCTGAATGACTCGAAGAAGCTCACCGAGGCCCGTCGCGAAAAGCTCTATGACGAGATTTGTGAAAAAGCCCTGAGCTGGTGCATTGCCCGCGCCGAAGTCGAGGAAATCGACGAGTTGAATATCCTGCATGCCACCATGCTGGCCATGCAGCGGGCGGTAGAAGGGCTGAGCGTGACCCCGAAACTGGCAATGATCGACGGTAATCGTTGCCCGAAACTGTCGATGCCTGCCGAAGCCGTGGTCCAGGGTGATAGCAAGGTGCCGGCGATCGCAGCGGCGTCGATTCTTGCCAAGGTCAGCCGGGATCGCGAGATGGCGGCGTTCGAGCTGATCTACCCGGGTTATGGCATCGGCGGGCACAAGGGCTACCCGACGCCCGTTCATCTGGAAGCGCTGGCCCGCCTGGGGCCGACGCCGATTCACCGGCGCTCGTTCGCGCCGGTGCGCCAAGCCTACGAAGCCCGTGAGAACCTGGGCGAGATTCAGTCCTGAGGCTGATGTTTTAGCGAAGGCCCGGTACAATCCGGGCCTTGTTGTTTTTGTGCTCATTACAGGATCACTATGCCGGCTTCATTCGTTCATCTACGCCTGCACACTGAATATTCCCTGGTTGACGGTCTGGTGCGGATCAAACCGCTGGTCAAGACGTTGACCGGCATGGGCATGCCCGCGGTGGCGGTTACCGACCAGAACAACATGTGTTCCCTGGTCAAGTTCTACAAGGCGGCCATGGGCACCGGGATCAAGCCGATCTGTGGCGCCGACCTGTGGCTGTCGAACAAGGATCCCGAGAATCCACTGAGCCGCATCAGCCTGCTGGTGATGAACGCCGTTGGCTATCGCAACCTGACCGAGCTGATTTCCCGCGGCTTTATCGATGGCCAGCGTAATGGCCAGATCATCATCGAGCGCGAGTGGGTGGCCGAGGCCGCCGAAGGCCTGATCATGCTCTCGGCCGCGAAAGAGGGCGAGATCGGTCTTGCCCTGCTCTCTGGCGACCTGCAAGAAGCGGAAACCCTGGCTCGCGAATGGATGGCGGTGTTCCCGGACCGTTTCTATCTGGAAGTGCAGCGTACCAACCGTCCCAACGACGAAGAGCAGTTGCACGCAGCCGTGGCCCTGGCGGACAAGATCGGCGCGCCGCTGGTGGCGACCAACGATGTGCGGTTCATCAAGCGCGAAGACTTCGAGGCCCATGAAACCCGGGTCTGCATCGGTGAAGGCCGCGCCCTCGACGATCCGCGTCGCTCGAAGAACTACAGCGACCAGCAGTACCTGAAAAGCGCCGAGGAAATGGCCGAGCTGTTCAGCGACCTGCCCGAGGCCCTGGAAAACACGGTCGAGATTGCCAAGCGCTGCAATATCGAAGTGAAGCTGGGCAAGCACTTCTTGCCTGACTATCCGATTCCCGATGGCATGACCATCGATGAATATTTCCGCAAGGTTTCCTTCGACGGGCTGGAAGAGCGCCTCAGCGTGCTGCTGCCCAAGGACACCACCGAAGACTATGAAGCCAAGCGCCAGGTGTATGTCGACCGGCTGAATTTCGAGCTGGATATCATTATCCAGATGGGGTTCCCCGGTTACTTCCTGATCGTTATGGATTTTATCCAGTGGGCCAAGAGCAACGGCGTGCCGGTAGGTCCTGGCCGGGGCTCGGGTGCCGGCTCCCTGGTGGCCTACGTGCAGAAGATCACCGACCTCGACCCGCTGGCCTACGACCTGCTGTTCGAACGTTTCCTCAACCCGGAACGGGTTTCCATGCCCGACTTCGACGTCGACTTCTGCATGGACGGTCGTGACCGGGTTATCGACTACGTGGCCGAGAAATATGGCCGCAACGCCGTAAGCCAGATCATCACCTTCGGTTCCATGGCCGCCAAGGCTGTGGTGCGGGACGTGGCGCGGGTGCAGGGCAAGTCCTACGGCCTGGCTGACCGTCTGTCGAAGATGATCCCCTTCGAAGTCGGCATGACCCTGGAAAAAGCCTACGAGCAGGAAGAAATCCTGCGCGACTTCATCAAGGTCGATGAAGAAGCGGCGGAAATCTGGGAGATGGCGCGCAAGCTCGAGGGCGTGGTGCGTAACGTCGGCAAGCACGCCGGTGGCGTGGTTATCGCCCCGACCAAGCTGACCGACTTCTCGCCGATCTATTGCGACGAAGCCGGCGACGGCCTGGTAACCCAGTTCGACAAGGACGACGTCGAGGCTGCCGGCCTGGTGAAGTTCGACTTCCTCGGCCTGCGGACCCTGACCATCATCAAGTGGGCGATGGAGACCATCAACCGCGAGCAGGTGAAAAAGAACCTGCCCGACGTCAACATCGACTTCATCCCGCTGGACGACAAGAAGACGTACGAGCTGCTGCAGAAGGCCGAGACCACCGCGGTGTTCCAGCTCGAATCCCGAGGCATGAAAGAGCTGATCAAGAAGCTCAAGCCCGACTGCCTGGAAGACCTGATCGCACTGGTAGCGTTGTTCCGTCCCGGTCCGTTGCAATCGGGCATGGTGGACGACTTCATCAACCGTAAGCACGGTCGCGCCGAACTGGCCTATCCGCATCCGGACTACCAGTACGATGGCTTGCGGCCGGTACTGGCACCGACCTACGGCATCATCCTGTATCAGGAACAGGTGATGCAGATTGCCCAGGTGATGGCTGGCTACACCCTTGGCGGGGCCGACATGCTGCGTCGTGCCATGGGTAAGAAGAAACCCGAGGAGATGGCCAAGCAGCGCGGCGGCTTCATCGAAGGTTGCGCCAACAACGGTATCGATGCCGACCTGGCGGGCAACATCTTCGACCTGGTGGAAAAATTCGCCGGCTACGGTTTCAACAAGTCCCACTCGGCCGCCTACGGGCTGGTGTCCTACCAGACTGCATGGCTCAAGACGCATCACCCGGCGCCTTTCATGGCGGCGGTACTGTCCGCGGATATGCACAACACCGACAAGGTGGTGGTGCTGATCGAAGAAGTGCGCAGCATGAAGCTGCGCCTCGATGCGCCGGATGTGAACAGTTCCGACTTCAAGTTCACCGTCAACAACGACGGCCGTATTGTCTATGGCCTGGGAGCGATCAAGGGTGTGGGCGAGGGGCCGGTGGAGGCGATCGTCGAGGCCCGTGCCGAAGGTGGCCCGTTCAAGGACCTGTTCGACTTCTGCAGCCGGGTCGACCTCAAGCGCATTAACAAGCGCACCCTCGATGCGTTGATCCGCAGTGGTGCCCTGGATCGCCTGGGGCCCTACTTCCACGACGAACTCAAGGCCTACCAGGCCAACATCGACCGCAACCGCGCGGTGCTGTTGTCGGCCCTGGAGGAAGCGGTCAAGGCGGCCGAGCAGACCGCGCGAACCGCCGACAGTGGTCACGCCGACCTGTTCGGCGGGGTCTTCGTCGAAGAGGATGCGGATGTCTACGCCAATCATCGCAAGGCCAAGGAACTGACCCTCAAGGAACGCCTGAAAGGGGAGAAAGACACCCTCGGCCTGTACCTGACCGGGCACCCGATCGACGAATACGAAGGTGAGATCCGGCGTTTCGCCCGCCAGCGCATCGTCGACCTGAAGCCGGCGCGCGATACCCAGACCGTCGCGGGCATGATCATTGCCCTGCGGGTCATGAAGAACAAAAAGGGCGACAAGATGGGGTTCATCACCCTTGACGATCGTTCGGGGCGGATCGAGGCCTCGCTGTTCGCCGATGCCTTCCATTCGGCGCAGTCCCTGCTGCAGACCGACGCGATGGTGGTGGTCGAGGGCGAGGTCAGCAACGACGACTTCTCCGGCGGCCTGCGCCTGCGGGTCAAGCGGGTGATGAGCATGGAAGATGCCCGCACCAACCTGGCGGAAAGCCTGCGCCTGAAGGTGCACACCGAAGCCCTCAAGGGCGATCAGCTACGCTGGCTGGGGGAGCTGTGCAAACGCCATCGCGGTGCTTGCCCGATCTCCATGGAGTACACCAAGGAGGACGCCAAGGCCTTGCTGCAGTTCGGCGAAGCCTGGCGGATCGACCCGGCGGATGCCTTGATTCAAGCCCTGCGTGACCAGTTCGGGCGAGACAACGTCTTCCTCCAATACCGTTGACGGTCAGGCGCCATGAAAGTGCGCCGATCTCGACCCGAACTTTTAATCTCGACCTGAACGCGCCTCTCCCTTAAGGTAGGGCGCGAATAGACAACCGGCCGGCCCAAGCTCTCTTGGACGTCGACCCAAGACGGACGCCTATGAACCCGAATTTTCTTGATTTCGAACAGCCGATCGCCGACCTGCAAGCCAAGATCGAAGAGTTGCGCTTGGTCGGTAATGACAATTCGCTGAATATCGGCGATGAGATCTCCCGCCTGCAAGACAAGAGCAGCACCTTGACCGAGGACATCTTCGGCAAGCTGACCAGCTGGCAGATCGCACGCCTGGCGCGTCACCCGCGTCGTCCGTACACCCTGGACTACATCGAGCACATCTTCACCGAGTTCGACGAGCTGCATGGCGACCGTCACTTCTCCGACGACGCCGCGATCGTCGGCGGTGTTGCCCGTCTGGACGACCAGCCGGTCATGATCATCGGCCACCAGAAAGGCCGTGAAGTGCGCGAGAAAGTCCGTCGCAACTTCGGCATGCCGCGTCCTGAAGGCTATCGCAAGGCGTGCCGCCTGATGGAAATGGCCGAACGCTTCAAGATGCCGATCCTGACCTTCATCGACACTCCGGGCGCCTATCCGGGTATCGACGCCGAAGAGCGCAACCAGAGCGAGGCTATCGCCTGGAACCTACGGGTCATGGCACGCCTGAAAACCCCGATCATCGCCACCGTGATTGGTGAAGGTGGTTCCGGCGGTGCGCTGGCCATTGGTGTCTGCGATCAACTGAACATGCTGCAGTACTCCACTTACGCGGTGATCTCGCCGGAAGGCTGCGCCTCGATCCTGTGGAAAACCGCCGAGAAAGCGCCGGATGCTGCCGAAGCCATGGGCATCACCGCCGAGCGCCTGAAAGGCCTGGGCATTGTCGATAAGGTCATCAGCGAGCCGCTGGGTGGCGCGCACCGTGATCCGGCTGCCGCTGCTGCTCTGATCCGCGCCGAGCTGACCTCCCAGCTGGCGATGCTCAAGAAGATGGAT
Source organism: Pseudomonas sp. SBT1-2 (assembly GCF_028640875.1). Lineage (NCBI taxonomy): Bacteria > Pseudomonadati > Pseudomonadota > Gammaproteobacteria > Pseudomonadales > Pseudomonadaceae > Pseudomonas > Pseudomonas sp. SBT1-2. The sequence goes on from NZ_JAQZAA010000115.1 coordinate 24,507, forward strand.
AACGACACCCTGCTGGCGCGTCGTTACGATCGCCTGATGAGCTACGGTCTCTGACAGATCGACGCTCCTTGTAGGGGCGGGCTTGCTCGCGAAATGGGCGCCTCGGCCATTCAGGTCGAGGCTTTTCAGGCACTGCGAGCAAGCTCGGTCTCTACTCAGGATCCGGTCCACTCATGAGCCCATTCGATACCGTCCTTACGCAAAAACTGCTGCAACGCCTCCTGCCCTGGCTGGATCGATCGGCCTGGCGCATCGCGTTCTCCGGTGGCCTCGACTCCACCGTCCTGCTGCACCTGCTTGCCCAACTCAGGCAGCGACACACACTTCCCCCATTGACCGCCATCCATGTGCATCACGGCCTTCAGGCTGTGGCTGACGCCTGGCCGGAGCATTGTCGAACCCAGTGCGAGGCCTTGGGGGTGCCGTTGCAAATAGTGGCGGTGCAGGTGCAACCGGGGGCCAGCCTGGAGCGTGCAGCGCGGGAGGCGCGTTATGCTGCGTTCGAAGAAGTAACCGGCAGCAATGAGGTGCTGCTGACGGCCCAGCACCGCGACGATCAGGCGGAAACCCTGTTGTTCCGACTGCTGCGTGGGGCTGGGGTCAGGGGCTTGTCCGCCATGCCGGCGTCGCGTGCCTTGGGGCAGGGGCATTTGCTGCGGCCTTTGCTCGACGTCTCCCGCGACGAACTGGAGCGTTACGCTCATGATCACCAGCTGCATTGGATCGAAGATCCCTCCAACCAGGACCGGCAGTTCTCCCGTAATTACCTGCGCCATCAGGTGTTCCCATTGCTGACTGCCCGCTGGCCACAAGCTGCCAGCAGCCTGGCGCGCAGCGCAGCGCATGTGCGCGAGGCCCGGGAGTTGCTGGATGAGTTGGCGCTCATCGATCTGCAAGAGGCGGCTGTGGGCGCTGAATTCGAGTGGCTGGGGTTGCCGTCCCTGGCGCTGGTGCCTTTGGTCGGCTTGTCGGAGGCGCGTCAGCGCAATGCCCTGGGTCACTGGCTGAGCCGGCTCACGCCGCTGCCTGACAGCGACCACTGGGCGGGCTGGCAGACGCTGCGCGATGCCGCGGGCGACAGCCGTCCGGTATGGCGGCTGGGGCAGGGCGAGTTGCAGCGGTCGGCAGGGCGCGTCTGGTGGTTGTCGGGTAGCTGGCTGCAATCCCCGCTATCGGTGCCGAGTTGGGTCGATACCGCTGCGCCTTTGCCGTTACCAGGCAATGGGCGATTGCAATTCATCGGTGGCGCGCCGCAAGGGCCCTTGCAGGTGCGTTACCGTCAGGGGGGCGAGGTGATGCAACTGCCTGGGCGCGGCCACCGCGATCTCAAGCGTCTGCTCAATGAGGCGGGTCTGCCGGCCTTCGTCCGTGGCAGATTGCCGCTGCTGTATCGAGGTGAAGAATTGCTCGCGGTGGCGAACCTGCCAGGTCTTGACGCAAATACCCATGAAGGCTGGCAATTGCATTGGCAGCCGCCTTCGAGCGATCAAGGTTTGAGCTGAAAGTCCCTTTCCGGTAGACTACGCTCCCTTCTTGATACAACTTCTGTGGATTCGCCTGAATTGCAGGAGTTGCCGATTACCAAGCAGTCTTTGCTGGGCGATTCCAAAAAATGTGTAGCGAGCAACGTACCGGTGTTTTCTCTTCCGGTCTGTCCCAACGCGGCGGTTTTTTTGAAAGGTGCACTGTGATTAATGCAGGTGATCGGGGGCTTCGGCCTTCCTTCGCTTTCCCCGGCGGCTCGGACCGCTTTAACGCAGACTTCTAGGGTTTTTCATGACGCGCTACATATTCGTCACGGGCGGTGTTGTTTCTTCATTGGGGAAAGGCATTGCCTCGGCTTCATTGGCGGCCATCCTGGAGGCGCGGGGACTTAAGGTCACCATGCTCAAGCTGGACCCGTACATCAACGTCGACCCGGGCACCATGAGCCCGTTCCAGCACGGTGAAGTGTTCGTCACCCACGACGGCGCCGAGACCGACCTGGACCTGGGCCACTACGAGCGGTTCATCCGCACGACTATGACCCAGAACAACAACTTCACCACCGGTCGTGTCTACGAGCACGTGCTGCGCAAAGAGCGCCGTGGTGATTACCTGGGCGCCACCATCCAGGTGATTCCGCACATCACCGACGAGATCAAGCGTCGCATCATCAAGGGCGCCGGCGATGCCGACGTGGCCCTGGTGGAGATCGGCGGCACCGTGGGTGACATCGAGTCGCAACCGTTCCTCGAGGCCATCCGCCAGCTGCGCGTCGAAGTCGGTTCCAAGCGCGCGATGCTGATGCACTTGACCCTGGTTCCGTACATCGCCACCGCTGGCGAGACCAAGACCAAGCCGACCCAGCACTCGGTGAAAGAGCTGCGCTCCATCGGCCTGCAGCCTGACGTGCTGATCTGCCGCTCCGACCACCCGGTGGACGTGTCCTCGCGTCGCAAGATCGCGTTGTTCACCAACGTTGAAGAGCGCGCGGTGATCTCCCTGGAAGACGTCGACACCATCTACAAGATCCCGGCCGTGCTGCACGCCCAGGGTCTGGACGATTTCGTCGTCGAGCGTTTCGGCCTGCAATGCAACGGTGCCGATCTGTCCGAGTGGGAAAAAGTGGTCGACGCCAAGCTCAACCCCGAGCACGAAGTCACCATCGCCATGGTCGGCAAGTACATGGAGCTGCTGGACGCCTACAAGTCGCTGATCGAAGCGATGAGTCACGCCGGTATTACCAACCGTACCAAGGTCAACCTGCGTTACATCGACTCCGAAGACATCGAGAACCAGGGCACCGCGCTGCTCGAAGGTGTCGATGCGATCCTGGTTCCAGGCGGTTTCGGCCTGCGTGGCGTGGAAGGCAAGATCACCGCCGTCCAGTACGCTCGCGAAAACAAGGTGCCTTACCTGGGTATCTGCCTGGGCATGCAAGTGGCCGTGATTGAGTTCGCTCGTAACGTCATGGGCTGGAAGGACGCCAACTCCACCGAGTTCGATCGCGCCAGCGGTCACCCGGTCGTCGGCCTGATCACCGAGTGGGCTGATGCCACCGGTGCCGTCGAAACCCGTACCGAAGCTTCCGACCTGGGCGGCACCATGCGTCTCGGCGCTCAGGAATGCCTGCTCGAAGCCGGCTCCAAGGTGCACGATTGCTACGCCAAGGATGTGATCGTCGAGCGTCACCGTCACCGTTACGAAGTGAACAACAACCTGCTGCCACAGCTGATCGACGCCGGCCTGAAGATTTCCGGTCGTTCCGGCGATGGCGCGCTGGTTGAAGTGGTCGAGGCACAGGACCATCCATGGTTCGTCGCCTGCCAGTTCCACCCTGAGTTCACCTCGACCCCACGTGACGGCCATCCGCTGTTCAGTGGCTTCGTCAAGGCCGCTTTGGCTCAACACCAGAAGAAGGCGTAACCCCGATGGCACAGAAGATCATCCGCGTCGGCGACATCGAGATTGCCAACGACAAGCCCATGGTGCTGTTCGGCGGCATGAACGTGCTGGAAAGCCGTGACATGGCCATGCAGGTCTGCGAAGAGTACGTGAAGGTCACCGAAAAGCTCGGTATCCCTTACGTGTTCAAGGCCAGTTTCGACAAGGCCAACCGGTCTTCTGTGACCTCTTATCGTGGTCCTGGCCTGGAAGAGGGCATGCGCATCTTCCAGGACATCAAGCAAGCCTTCGGCGTGCCGATCATCACCGACGTCCATGAGCCCTACCAGGCCGCGGTCGTCGCCGAGGTCTGCGACATCATTCAGCTGCCGGCCTTCCTGTCGCGCCAGACCGACCTGGTGGTCGCGATGGCCAAGACCGGTGCGGTGATCAACATCAAGAAAGCCCAGTTCCTCGCGCCCCAGGAAATGAAACACATCCTGAGCAAATGCGAAGAAGCGGGTAACGATCAGTTGATCCTCTGCGAGCGTGGTTCGAGCTTCGGTTACAACAACCTGGTGGTGGACATGCTCGGCTTCGGCATCATGAAGCAGTTCGAATACCCGGTGTTCTTCGACGTGACCCACGCGCTGCAAATGCCCGGCGGTCGTGCCGACTCGGCCGGCGGTCGTCGTGCCCAGGTCACCGACCTGGCCAAGGCCGGCATGAGCCAGTCCCTGGCCGGCCTGTTCCTGGAAGCCCACCCGGATCCGGACAACGCCAAATGCGACGGTCCATGCGCCCTGCGCCTGGACAAGCTCGAACCTTTCCTGGCCCAGCTCAAGTCCCTGGACGAACTGGTTAAGAGTTTTCCGACGGTAGAGACCGCGTAAAACCGATTTCTCCGGTAAAGTACCGCACGATTAAATGCTCAGGCCCGCGGGCCTGAGCCTTATCGTCCGCAAGTCTGCCCCCTGTTCCCTGCTTGCCGACGGTAAAGAGATTCCCTTCAGCTGCGTCGTTTTCGTCAACTTTGGAGTGTTTACAACAATGGCAAAAATCGTCGACATCAAAGGTCGTGAAGTTCTCGACTCCCGTGGCAACCCCACCGTCGAAGCGGACGTGCTTCTCGATAACGGCATCATCGGCAGCGCCTGCGCGCCGTCCGGTGCTTCCACCGGCTCGCGTGAAGCGCTGGAGCTGCGTGATGGCGACAAGAGCCGTTACCTGGGCAAGGGCGTACTGAAGGCCGTAGCCAACATCAATGGTCCGATCCGTGACCTGCTGCTGGGTAAAGACCCAAGCGACCAGAAGGCCCTCGATCAGGCGATGATCAAGCTGGACGGTACTGAAAACAAGGCAACCCTGGGCGCCAACGCGATCCTCGCCGTGTCCCTGGCCGCGGCCAAGGCAGCAGCACAGGACCAGGACCTGCCGCTGTACGCGCACATCGCCAACCTGAACGGTACTCCGGGCGTCTACTCGATGCCGGTGCCGATGATGAACATCATCAACGGTGGCGAGCACGCCGATAACAACGTCGACATCCAGGAATTCATGGTGCAGCCGGTTGGCGCCAAGTCCTTCTCCGAAGGCCTGCGCATGGGCACCGAGATTTTCCATCACCTCAAAGCCGTGCTGAAGGCCCGTGGCCTGAGCACCGCCGTAGGTGACGAAGGTGGTTTCGCACCGAACCTGGCTTCCAACGAAGACGCCCTGAAAGTGATCTCCGAAGCGGTGGCCAACGCCGGTTACAAGCTGGGCACCGACGTGACCCTGGCTCTGGACTGCGCAGCCAGCGAGTTCTTCGAAGACGGCAAGTACAACCTGTCCGGCGAAGGCCAGGTGTTCACCGCTGAAGGTTTCGCCGACTACCTCAAGGGCCTGACCGAGCGTTACCCGATCATCTCCATCGAAGACGGTCTGGACGAGTCCGACTGGGCTGGCTGGAAGATCCTCACCGACAAGATCGGCGAGAAGACCCAGCTGGTGGGCGACGACCTGTTCGTGACCAACACCAAGATCCTGAAAGAAGGCATCGACAAGAAGATCGCCAACTCGATCCTGATCAAGTTCAACCAGATCGGTACCCTGACCGAAACCCTGGAAGCCATCCAGATGGCCAAGGCTGCCGGTTACACCGCAGTGATTTCGCACCGTTCCGGCGAAACCGAAGATTCGACCATTGCCGACCTGGCCGTGGGCACCTCGGCTGGCCAGATCAAGACCGGTTCGCTGTGCCGTTCCGACCGCGTGTCCAAGTACAACCAATTGCTGCGTATCGAAGAGCAATTGAATGGCAAGGCCAAGTACAACGGCCGCAGCGAGTTTCGCGGTTAAGCGGTAGATGGTACAAAGACACCGGATTGGGTCAGAAAAATCGCATCAGCGAGGTTTTTGCCACTAATCTGATGCCTTAAGAGCACAAGCCTGGTTCTTCCAGGCTTCGTGCTGTCAGTAGGTTCGAAGTTGTTGGCATGGCTGTCTTTTTTCACTGGATACCCGATATTCGATGCGCAGTCCCAATTGGTTGTTCCTCGTCTTGCTCTTGCTGCTGGCTGGCCTGCAGTACCGCCTCTGGGTGGGGAATGGCAGCTTGGCGCAGGTAACCGACCTGACTCAGCAAATTGCCGATCAGCGCGCTGAAAACGAGCGCCTGCTGGAGCGCAATCGTGTACTCGACGCGGAAGTCATGGAATTGAAGAAAGGCATGGAGACCGTGGAAGAGCGGGCTCGTCATGAACTGGGCATGGTCAAGGAGGGCGAAACCCTCTACCAGTTGGCCCAATGATTCAGTCTCTACCGGCCTTCTGGGCCGTGATTCCTGCCGCGGGCGTCGGTGCCCGCATGGCCGCGGACCGTCCCAAGCAATACTTGCAACTGGGCGGGCGCACTATTCTCGAACACAGCCTCGGCTGTTTCCTCGACCATCCTTCCCTGAAGGGGCTGGTGGTCAGCCTGGCGCTTGACGATCCTTACTGGCCGACCCTGGCCTGTGCCCACGACCCGCGGATCCAGCGGGTCGAAGGTGGCGCGGAGCGTTCCGGATCGGTCCTCAATGCCTTGCTCCATCTGCACGCCCAGGGCGCTGCGGATGATGACTGGGTGCTGGTCCACGATGCCGCACGGCCGAACCTGTCCCGGGATGACCTGGACAAGTTGCTGGGCGAGCTGGCGGATGACCCCGTGGGCGGCCTGCTCGCGGTGCCGGCCCGTGACACCCTGAAACGGATCGACAAGCACGGCCGAGTGCTGGAAACCGTGGATCGCAGCCTGATCTGGCAAGCCTATACGCCGCAGATGTTCCGTCTTGGCGCCTTGCATCGCGCCTTGGCCGACAGCCTGGTGGCGGATGTGGCGATTACCGATGAGGCGTCGGCAATGGAGTGGGCCGGCCAGGCACCGCGCCTGATCGAAGGGCGTTCGGACAACCTCAAGGTGACCCGCCCGGAAGATCTGGAGTGGCTACGCCAGCGTTGGGCCAATCGCCGCTGATCTTAGGTTTCGCTGGTCCCTGTAGCCGCTGCCGCAGGCTGCGATCGGCTACGCAGTAGCCGTTTACCGGGCAACACGGTCGATCGGTTTGACTATGCGTGGTGATGACCTGCGAAAAGCGCACCTCGTTCCGGGCCGATCGCAGCCTGCCGCAGCGTCTACGGATCAATCCTTGTACTCCGGCCGCTTGGCCAACCCCTCCTTGAGATAGTCCACCAGCTTGCGCACCTTGGGCGACAGATGCCGTTGTTGCGGATACAGCGCCCACACCGCGGTATTCGGTGGCTGATGCGCCTCGAGCAGGGAAATCAGGGTGCCTTGATGCAGATGCTCCAGCACGTAATAGTCCGGTAGCTGGCAGAGGCCAACCCCCTGCAGCGCCGCATCCAGCACAGCCTGCCCGCTGTTACAGCGCCAGTTGCCTTGCACCCGCTGGGAGAACTCGCGGCCGTCCTGCTCCAGCTGCCAGATATCCGAGCTGCCGATCAGGCAGTTGTGTCGACTCAACTCCGACAAGCTGTGGGGGCGACCATAACGCTCCAGGTAGGACGGCGAGGCGCAAAGGTACATGCGACGCGGCGCCAGGCGGGTCGCCACCAGTCGTGAATCCTGCAGGCGACCAAGACGGATCGCCAGGTCCAGGCCTTCATGCACCAGGTCCAAAGGGCGGTTGCTCAGTTCGATATCCACCCGCAGTTGCGGATAAAGCCCCATGAAACTGGTGACCAGCGGCACGATAAACCGTTCGCCATAGGCCACTGCGCAGGTCATGCGCAGCATGCCCTTGGGTTCGCTGGTCAGGTCGCCGACGGCGCGCAACGCCTCTTCGCGTCCATCCTGCAGGCGCTGGCAATGCTGCAAGAAAGTCTGCCCGGCTTCGGTCAGGGTCACCCGGCGGGTACTGCGATACAGCAGGCGGGTCTGCAGCCGTTCTTCCAGGCGGACGATCTGCCGGCTGATATGGGAAGACGACACCCCGAGGCGTTCCGCGGCGGCAGTGAACTGGCTGCACTCGGCCACGGCAACGAACTCATCGATGCCTTCCCAGCGGTTCTCATTCATGACGATTATCCCTGTACAGCAATAATGTTTTGCTTTTGTCCGGATTATTCATCGCCAGGCGCTGTTTTACACTCCCTGTCTCGTTTTTATTCGCTGGAGACCCAGGATGATCAAGTCGCGCGCTGCCGTTGCCTTCGAGGCCAAGAAACCCCTTGAGATCGTTGAAGTCGATGTCGCCATGCCCAAGGCCGGCGAGGTGTTGTTGCGGGTCGTTGCTTCCGGCGTTTGCCATACAGACGCCTACACCCTTTCCGGGGCCGACCCGGAAGGCATCTTCCCGTCGATCCTCGGTCACGAAGGTGGTGCCGTGGTCGAGGCCATCGGCGAGGGCGTGACCTCGGTGGCCGTGGGCGATCATGTGATCCCGCTGTACACCCCGGAATGCGGCAAGTGCAAATTCTGCCTGTCGGGCAAGACCAACCTGTGCCAGGCGATCCGCGCCACCCAGGGCAAGGGCCTGATGCCGGACGGCACCACTCGTTTCTCCTATAAAGGCCAGCCGATTTTCCACTACATGGGCACCTCGACCTTTTCCGAGTACACCGTGTTGCCGGAAATCTCGGTAGCCAAGATCCCTAAAGAAGCGCCTCTGGAAAAAGTCTGCCTGCTGGGTTGCGGCGTCACCACCGGGATCGGCGCGGTGATCAACACCGCTAAGGTCAAGGCCGGCGACACCGTGGCGATCTTCGGCCTGGGCGGTATCGGCCTGTCGGCGGTGATTGGCGCGGTGAAAGCCAAGGCTGGCCGGATCATCGCCATCGACATCAACCCGGCCAAGTTCGAAATCGCCAAACAGCTGGGCGCCACTGATTGCGTGAACCCGAAAGACTTCGACCGGCCGATCCAGGAGGTCATCGTCGACATGACCGACGGCGGCGTGGACTTCTCCTTCGAGTGCATCGGCAACGTGCAGCTGATGCGTGCTGCGCTGGAGTGCTGCCACAAGGGTTGGGGCGAGTCGGTGATCATTGGCGTGGCCGGTGCCGGCCAGGAAATCTCCACCCGTCCGTTCCAGCTGGTGACCGGCCGTGTCTGGCGCGGTTCGGCGTTCGGCGGCGTGCGTGGCCGTTCCGAGTTGCCAAGCTATGTGGAAATGGCCCAGAGCGGCGAAATCCCCCTGGACACCTTCATCACCCACACCATGGGGCTGGAGGACATCAACAAAGCCTTTGACCTGATGCATGAAGGCAAGAGCATCCGTACCGTCATTCATTTCTAAGGAGCAGTGGCAAGCGGCAAGCAGAAGCTGCGAGAGCGATCACCGCCAACTTGCAGCCTGAAGCTTGAAGCCTGCGGCTGAAATGCCCATGAGTCTGGAAAACCTGTCCTGCCAGAAAAGCTTCGGCGGCTGGCACAAACGCTACAAGCATCATTCCGAGGTGCTGGGCTGCGACATGGTGTTTGCCGTGTACCTGCCGCCACAGGCGGAGCAGGGTGGCAAGCTGCCGGTGCTGTACTGGTTGTCCGGCCTGACCTGCACCGACGAGAACTTCATGCAAAAGGCCGGCGCCCAGCGCCTGGCCGCCGAACTGGGGTTGATCATCGTCGCGCCGGATACCAGCCCGCGTGGCCCTGGCGTGCCGGGTGATCCGGATGGCGCCTGGGACTTCGGCCTGGGGGCCGGGTTCTACCTGAATGCCACCCAGCAGCCCTGGGCCGAGCATTACCGCATGCATGACTATGTGGTGCAGGAGCTGCCGGCATTGGTCGAGGCGCATTTCCCGGCCTCGGACAAGCGTGGCATCAGCGGGCACTCCATGGGCGGCCACGGGGCTCTGGTCTGCGCGTTGCGCAATCCGGGACGTTACCAGTCGGTGTCGGCCTTCGCGCCGATCAGCAACCCGATGGATTGCCCGTGGGGGCAGAAAGCCTTTTCCAGTTACCTGGGCGAAGAGCGCTCCCGCTGGCGCGAATGGGATGCCAGCGTGCTGATCCAGGAGGCCAGCGAAAAGCTGCCGTTGCTGGTGGACCAGGGCGATCGTGACGATTTCCTGGCCAATCAGCTCAAGCCCGAAGTGCTGCAACAGGCGGCGAAAGCCGCGGGTCATCCGCTGACGTTGCGCTTGCAACCCGGCTACGACCACAGCTATTTCTTTATCGCCAGCTTCATTGGCGACCACCTGCAGCATCATGCGCGCGCTCTGAGCGGCTAATGTCCGCCAAAGCAGGTAGAATCACGCCCTGACTCAATCAGGGCGTTTTTTTATGCGTATTGGCCACGGCTACGATGTGCACCGTTTCGCTGAAGGCGATTTCATCACTCTGGGCGGCGTGCGGATTGCACACAGCTTCGGGCTGCTCGCCCACTCCGACGGCGACGTGCTGCTGCACGCTCTGAGCGATGCCTTGCTGGGTGCGGCCGCGCTGGGCGACATCGGCAAACATTTTCCGGACACCGATCCGCAGTTCAAGGGCGCCGACAGCCGTGCGCTGTTGCGTCATGTCGTCGCACTGATCCATGCCAAGGGCTGGAAGGTCGGCAACGTCGATAACACCATCGTGGCCCAGGCGCCGAAGATGGCCCCCCATATTGAAACGATGCGCGCGCTGATCGCCGCGGATCTGCAAGTCGAGCTGGATCAAGTGAACGTCAAGGCCACCACCACCGAAAAGCTCGGCTTCGTCGGGCGCGAAGAAGGCATCGCCGTACATTCCGTTGCCTTGTTGCTGCGCGCATGAACGAACTGCAACTGTTGGGCCCGCGGGCCTATGGCGAAGCCCTGGGCAGCGCGGTACTGAAGGCCACCGCCGAAGACTTCCAGGTCGACGAAGTCCTGGACATCCCTCTGACCGGCGAGGGCGAACACCTGTGGTTGTGGGTGGAAAAGCGCGGCCTGAACACCGAAGAAGCGGCGCGGCGGATTGCCAAGGCCGCGGGCGTGCCGTTGCGCACCGTCAGCTATGCCGGCTTGAAGGATCGCCAGGCGCTGACCCGGCAGTGGTTCAGCATCCAACTGCCTGGCAAGGCCGACCCCGATCTGTCGGCGGCTGAAAACGACACGCTGAAGATCCTCAAGCTGACCCGCCACAAGCGCAAGCTGCAACGCGGCGCCCATGCGGCCAACGGCTTTACCCTGCGTCTGACCGAATTGAAGGCAGACAAGGCGGGAATCGAAGAGCGCCTGCAATCGATCGCCAAACACGGCATCCCCAATTATTTCGGCGCCCAGCGTTTTGGCCATAACGGCGGCAACCTGGTCGATGCCCGCGATTGGGCCGCCCGCAAGGCCTTGCCGGAACAGCGCAACGTGCGTTCGCGGCTGCTTTCCACCGCGCGCAGTTACCTGTTCAATCGGGTGCTGGCGGCGCGAGTGGCCGATGGCAGCTGGCAGCGGGCCCAGGTCGGCGACCTGCTGGCCTTCACCGACAGCCGCAGTTTTTTCCCGGCCGGCGAAGCCGAATGCAGCGATCCGCGCCTGGCCATCCTCGACTTGCACCCGACCGGCCCGCAGTGGGGTGAGGGCGAATCGCCTGCTGCGGGAGCGACCCATCTGCTGGAACAGCAGGTGGCTGGCGACGAAGCGGATCTGCGCGATTGGTTGATTAAAGCCGGAATGAGCCACGAACGTCGCATCCTGCGGCTGCCCATTGGCGGGTTGACGTGGCATTATCCCGAGCCTGACATTCTGCAACTGGAATTCGTCCTGCCGGCCGGATGCTTCGCCACCGTATTGGTGCGTGAACTCGTCGATCTGGTGCCGGTGGGGCAGACGGACAGCCCATGCGTATTCTGATTTCTAACGACGATGGTGTAACAGCACCCGGTCTCGCCGCGCTTCATGCTGCGCTGGCGGATTACGCCGAGTGTGTGGTGATCGCCCCGGACCAGGACAAAAGTGGTGCCAGCAGCTCGCTGACGCTCGACCGGCCGTTGCACCCGCACACCTTGAGTAACGGTTTCATCAGTATCAATGGCACCCCCACCGATTGCGTGCACCTGGGCCTCAACGGGCTGCTGGAGCGCGATCCGGACATGGTCGTATCCGGAATCAACCTCGGGGCGAACCTGGGTGACGACGTGCTGTATTCCGGTACTGTCGCCGCGGCCCTGGAAGGGCGTTTTCTGGGGCTTCCGGCATTTGCCTTTTCGTTTGTCTCGCGTCAGGTGGATAATCTGCCGACGGCTGCCTATTTCGCCCGCAAACTGGTCGAGGCCCATGGGCAGCTGGATCTTCCACCACGTACCGTGCTGAATGTGAACATTCCCAATCTACCCCTCGATCATATTCGCGGCATTCAGCTGACTCGTCTGGGCCATCGCGCCCGGGCGGCGGCGCCGATGAAGACGGTCGACCCGCGCGGCAAGGCCGGTTACTGGATCGCCGCGGCGGGGGACGCCGAGGACGGTGGCCCGGGTACGGACTTCCACGCGATCATGCAGGGTTATGTCTCGGTCACGCCGTTGCAGCTCGATCGCACCTTCAACGATGCTTTCAGAAGTCTTGATGGCTGGCTGGAGGGGCTGCGCTGATGGCTCGCGAACAGGACGATTTGTTGCGTCGCGGTATCGGGATGACTTCCCAGCGTACCCGCGAACGCCTGATCCAGCGTCTTTACGATGAAGGCCTGTCCAACGCCCAGGTGCTGGAAGTCATTCGGCGTACGCCGCGGCATCTGTTCGTCGACGAGGCCCTGGCGCATCGCGCCTATGAAGACACGGCCTTGCCGATCGGGCACAACCAGACGATCTCGCAGCCTTATATGGTGGCGCGCATGAGCGAGTTGCTGCTGGCGGCCGGCCCATTGGACAAGGTGCTGGAGATCGGCACTGGCTCGGGCTACCAGACAGCGGTGTTGTCGCAACTGGTGGAGCGGGTGTTCTCGGTCGAGCGCATCAAGGTGTTGCAGGATCGGGCCAAGGAACGTCTGGTCGAGCTGAACCTGCGCAACGTGGTATTCCGCTGGGGCGACGGCTGGGAAGGCTGGCCGGCGCTGGCGCCGTACAACGGGATCATCGTGACGGCGGTCGCCACCGACATCCCTCAGGCCCTGCTGGACCAGTTGGCGCCGGGTGGCCGGATGGTGATTCCGGTCGGGGCCGGCGAAGTGCAGCAACTGATGCTGGTCATTCGTGAAGAGCAGGGGTTTTCGCGGCAGGTTCTCGGCGCGGTTCGCTTCGTTCCCTTGCTCAACGGGCCGTTGGCCTGAGCATTTGTTTGGAGCGGGTGAATTCTGTTTGATCGGCTTGGTCTTACAGCTTGATCAATCGGTTAAGCAACCTTGAACCCTGATCGATATGCCGGTACCTGCCGATTTCGCTTTACCGGGAGTAAAGCGCGGGTGGCCGGTTATACTTGCGACATTTCATGCCTGAGCCAGGCATCATTTATCTTCAACCACCACAAAGGGAGCGGCGGGTGAGTCTCACAGTCATTGCGCAGCGTATGGGTACAACAAGCTTTCAGCGACTGGTGATTGGCCTTGTCTTGAGTTCTCTGTTGGTCGGGTGTTCGAGCAATAAATCGAGCAGCGCCCGGGTCGTCGATCGCACCAGTGCGGTACCGCAGCGCCCGACGGTGACCACGGGGCAATACACGGTTCGTCGCGGCGACACCCTGTTCTCGATCGCCTTCCGTTATGGCTGGGATTACAAGGCCCTGGCCGCGCGCAACAATATTGCCGAGCCGTACACCATTCACCCGGGGCAGACCATCCGCTTCGACGGCCGCTCGGGTTCGGCACCGACAGCGGTGGTTACAAAGTCGGCTTCCAGTGCATCTTCTTCAAGTAAAACCACAGTAATTCGTCGTCCGGCAGGTGCCGCGCCAACGATTGCGAGCCAGCCCGCGCCGGCTCCATTACCGCCTGCAGGCCCCGCGCCAAAGGGCTGGGGCTGGCCTGCGAACGGTATTCTGATTGGAAAATTCTCTTCAAACGGTAGTTTGAATAAAGGCATTGATATCGCCGGGGATTTGGGACAGCCTGTTTTAGCTGCGTCTGATGGGACGGTGGTTTACGCCGGGAGTGGCTTAAGGGGCTACGGCGAACTGGTCATCATCAAACACAGCGATACCTACGTCAGTGCTTACGGCCACAGCCGTAGGCTGTTGGTTCGGGAGGGGCAGCAGGTCAAAGTCGGACAGACAATTGCCGAAATGGGATCAACTGGTACAGACCGGGTGAAACTGCACTTTGAGATTCGCCGACAAGGTAAACCTGTAGATCCGCTGCAATTCCTGCCACGTCGTTGATCCGTTACCAAGCCTGTTCCGTCACGTAGAGGGAACAGGTTCCAGCGTTGCCAAGGATAAAGGCGTCGCTTGAGCCTGAGGTCGAACTCACCAAAGGACTATAACAATGGCTCTCAGTAAAGAAGTGCCGGAGTTTGACATCGACGATGAAGTTCTCCTTATGGAGACGGATATCGCCACTGATTCGATGTCGAATGAGGGATCTGCTGTACCTTCAGTTCGTGCCAAATCCAAACACTCCGCTTCATTGAAACAACACAAGTACATTGATTACACGCGAGCGCTCGACGCGACGCAGCTGTATCTCAATGAAATCGGCTTTTCCCCATTGCTCTCTCCGGAAGAAGAAGTTCATTTTGCGCGTCTGTCGCAAAGTGGCGATCCGGCCGGGCGCAAGCGCATGATTGAAAGCAACCTGCGTCTGGTGGTGAAAATCGCCCGGCGTTATGTCAATCGTGGGCTTTCGCTGCTGGACCTGATCGAAGAGGGCAACCTCGGTTTGATCCGGGCGGTGGAGAAGTTCGATCCGGAGCGCGGTTTCCGCTTCTCGACCTATGCCACCTGGTGGATCCGTCAAACCATCGAACGGGCAATCATGAACCAGACCCGGACTATCCGGCTGCCGATTCATGTGGTCAAAGAGCTCAACGTCTACCTGCGGGCAGCACGGGAGCTGACACAGAAACTCGACCATGAACCCTCCCCTGAAGAAATCGCCAACCTGCTGGAGAAACCGGTAGGTGAGGTCAAGCGCATGCTGGGCTTGAACGAGCGGGTTTCTTCAGTCGACGTCTCGCTGGGTCCGGATTCGGATAAAACCCTGCTGGACACCCTCACCGACGATCGTCCTACCGATCCGTGCGAGCTGCTGCAGGATGACGACCTGTCGCAAAGCATCGATCAGTGGCTTTCCGAATTGACCGACAAGCAACGTGAAGTGGTCGTTCGCCGCTTCGGCTTGCGCGGCCACGAGAGCAGCACCCTGGAAGATGTGGGCCTGGAGATCGGGCTTACCCGAGAGCGGGTACGCCAGATCCAGGTCGAAGGTCTCAAGCGTCTGCGTGAGATCCTCGAGAAGAACGGCCTCTCCAGCGAGTCGCTGTTCCAGTAACGGTACGAGCAATCCTGCCGTGAAAAGCCCCGACATGTTCGGGGCTTTTTATTGGGTGATCGATAGGAGTCAGATGAAATAGGCAGGCGCGCGTT
Organism: Pseudomonas sp. SBT1-2; assembly: GCF_028640875.1. Lineage (NCBI taxonomy): Bacteria > Pseudomonadati > Pseudomonadota > Gammaproteobacteria > Pseudomonadales > Pseudomonadaceae > Pseudomonas > Pseudomonas sp. SBT1-2. Next base: position 39,827 of record NZ_JAQZAA010000115.1, read on the forward strand.
CAATAGCTGAAAGAGCATGTAAGTAAAGGCTTACTCTTTCGTAAGTGTTCGGTTTTTATGCGGTATGAAAGTTGTCTATTTGATCTGAGGTTTTTGGTTATCTTATTGATTAATAAGAACTTATTCTAGTGTCTAGAACGGTGTTCGACACTTTTTACAGCTGTCAGTGCCATTGCTCTGTCATGGAAACTCTCTAATATCAGCCCTGTGTCGACGGATAGACACAGCCATCAAGGATGATGGTCAGGACATCGCAGGATGCGATTCATCAGGACGATGAAAAGGAACACAGGGACTAGGGAAAAAAGGTGGGCGGGTCATACCGCCCCTTTTTTTTGCCTGCGTAAAAGTGAATCCGGAACAGCAAAAAGGCCCGCAAGGGGCCTTTTTGGGGAACGCGAGGTAATCAGCGTTCGAGATCTTTGATCTTGCCTTTGACGCCATCCCACTCTTCGGCATCGGGCAGGGAATCTTTCTTTTCAGTGATGTTGGGCCAGATTTCGGCCAGCTCAACGTTCAACTGAATGAACTCCTGCATCTCTTCCGGAACTTCGTCCTCGGAGAAGATCGCTACAGCGGGGCATTCAGGCTCGCACAGCGCGCAGTCAATGCACTCATCCGGGTGAATCACCAGGAAGTTCGGGCCTTCGTAAAAGCAGTCCACCGGACAGACTTCTACGCAGTCGGTGTACTTGCACTTGATGCAGTTGTCGGTGACGACGAAGGTCATTTCTAATTCTCTCCTCAGGCGGCGGCAGCGGAGCCCCTTCAGGACGGGGTCGCCAGGTTCGGGAGCGATAGTCTGCGGACCAGGCTAATAGTCCGCAGCATCCCAAACCGCGCGAGATTCTAACAGCTTGAAAGCATCAGCGTTAGATGCGTGTCTTCAATGTATAGAGCATTTCCAGTGCCTTGCGCGGGGTCATGTCGTCCAGATCGAGCTTGGCCAGGTCATCGAGGACCGGGTGCGGCAGGCTGGCGAACATGTCGCTTTGCTGCGGGACCGAAGCCTTGCCCGGTACCGGAGACGGCGCTTCATGGGGCAGGCTGGTGGTCTCCAGGCGACTCAGGTGCTCGCGGGCGCGGACGATTACATCGCTCGGAACCCCCGCCAACTGGGCCACGGCCAGGCCATAGCTCTGGCTGGCAGGACCTGGCAGCACATGGTGCAGGAACACAATGCGCTCGTTGTGCTCGGTGGCATTGAGGTGCACGTTGGCCACCAGAGGTTCGCTTTCCGGCAGGACAGTGAGTTCGAAGTAGTGGGTGGCGAACAGGGTGTACGCCCGCAGCTGGGCGAGACGTTCTGCCGCAGCCCAGGCCAGGGACAAACCATCGAAGGTACTGGTGCCGCGACCCACTTCGTCCATCAGCACCAGGCTGCGTTCGGTAGCGTTGTGCAGGATGTTGGCGGTTTCGCTCATTTCCACCATGAAGGTGGAGCGACCACCGGCCAGGTCATCGCTGGAGCCGATCCGGGTGAAGATACGGTCCACCAGCGACAGCTCGCAGCTCGCCGCCGGCACGAAGCTGCCGATATGGGCCAGCAGCACGATCAGCGCGGTTTGCCGCATATAAGTGGATTTACCACCCATGTTCGGGCCGGTGATCACCAGCATCCGGGTCTGGTCGTCGAGGCTCAGGTCGTTGGCCACGAACGGCGTGGTCAGGACCTGCTCGACCACCGGGTGGCGACCCTGGGTGATGCGCATGCACGGCTCGCTGACGAAACGCGGGCAATTGAGGTCGAGGTTCAGCGCTCGCTCGGCCAGGTTGCTCAGCACGTCCAGCTCGGCCAGCGCCGCGGCGGTGTCCTGCAGCGGCGGCAGGTGGCCGATCAGGGTTTCCAGCAGGGCTTCGTAGAGCATCTTCTCGCGGGCCAGCGCGCGGCTCTTGGCGGACAGCGCCTTATCTTCGAAAGCCTTGAGCTCCGGGGTGATGAAGCGTTCGGCGCCTTTGAGGGTCTGGCGCCGGATATAGTCCGCCGGGGCCTGTTCCGCCTGTTTGCTCGGCAGTTCGATGAAGTAGCCGTGAATCCGGTTGTAGCCGACTTTCAGGTTGGCCAGGCCGGTACGGGCCTTTTCCCGGGCTTCCAGGTCGATAAGGAACTGGCCGGCGTTTTCGCTCAGCGATTGCAGCTCGTCCAGCTCGGTGTCGTAGCCGGTTTTCAGCACGCCACCATCGCGGATCACCGCCGGCGGGTTGTCGATGATGGCTTTTTCCAGCAGTGCTGCCAGTTCCGGGTAGGTGCTGGTGGTCACGGCCAGTTGGCTCAGGTGCTCGGCTTCGAGCTCGGTCATCGCCACTTGCAGTTCCGGCAGCGCCGCCAGGGCATCGCGCAGGCGCGCCAGGTCGCGGGGACGGGCGTTGCGCAGGCCGATACGGGCGAGGATCCGCTCGATGTCGCCGATCTCCTTGAGCTGCGGTTGCAGCCTTTCGAAGCGGTAACCGTCCAGCAGGCAGCCGATCGAGGTCTGCCGCGCCTGCAGGACTTTCAAGTCCCGCAGCGGGCGGTTCAGCCAGCGGGTCAGTAAGCGGCTGCCCATGGCGGTCTGGCAACGGTCGACCACCGATTGCAGGGTGTTGTCGCGACCGCCGGCGAGGTTGGTGTCCAGCTCCAGGTTGCGCCGGCTGGCGCCGTCGAGCACCACGGTGTCGTCCAGGCGTTCGTGACGCAGGCTGCGCAGGTGGGGCAGGGCGGTGCGCTGGGTTTCCTTGGCATAGCTCAGCAGGCAGCCCGCGGCGCCGATGGCCAGGGTCAGGTTCTCGCAGCCGAAGCCCTTGAGGTCCTGGGTGGAGAACTGCTGGCACAGGCTCTTGTGGGCCGAGTCGCGTTCGAAGTCCCAGGGCGCGCGACGGCGCACGCCACGGCGTTTTTCCGCCGGCAGGCCTTGCGGCCAGTCGTCCGGGATCAGCAGTTCCACCGGGTTGATGCGTTCCAGCTCGGCCAGCAGGTTTTCCCAGCCCTTGATTTCCAGGACCGTGAAGTTGCCACTGGTGATGTCCAGCACCGCAAGGCCGAACAGACGCTCGTCGCCCAGCACCGCCGCGATCAGGTTGTCTCGGCGCTCGTCGAGCAGGGCCTCGTCGCTGACGGTCCCCGGGGTGATGATCCGCACCACCTGGCGCTCCACCGGGCCCTTGCTGGTGGCCGGGTCGCCGACCTGTTCACAGATCACCACCGACTCGCCGAGCTTCACCAGCTTGGCCAGGTAACCTTCGGCGGCATGATAAGGAATCCCGCACATCGGAATCGCCTGGCCAGCCGACTGCCCACGCGCGGTCAGGGTGATGTCCAGCAACTTGGCGGCCTTCTTTGCGTCTTCATAGAAGATTTCGTAGAAGTCGCCCATGCGATAGAACATCAGCTGGTCGGGGTGCTGGTTCTTGAGGCGCCAGTACTGCTGCATCATCGGCGTGTGGGAGGACAGATCGGTGAGCGCTTTATTCATCGGGTCGTCAGGTTGATTCGTTGAAAGGGTGGGCAAAAGCAGAGGGCATGGGCCCGGCTTTTTCGCGATGGGCGCAAGGTTACCATGGGCGGTCCGACCTTCGCAGGGATGAACCTAGGCGGATTTCGAGTGTTTTATGCATTAATATGCATTTTAGCATTTGTCATCGACGAAAATAACCCGCAATATGCGCGTTATGCAAAAGCGCAACGTTTCTACCGTCTTAAGAGAGCTGCTCGATCGCGATGGCATTTCCCCCACGGAACTCCATCGGCGTACCGGCGTGCCTCAATCCACCCTTTCGCGGATCCTCAGCGGCAAGATTGTCGATCCTTCGGACAAACACATCTCGCGGATCGCCGAGTACTTCCAGGTGAGCACCGATCAACTGCGCGGGCGCGCGGCTGTCGCCTCTGCCCGGTCGGCCGATCCGCATTCGGAACTCAAGGACATAAGTCTGTGGGACGACGATACCCCCGTCGATGACGACGAGGTGTCGGTCCCCTTTCTTCGCGAGGTTGAATTGGCTGCGGGATCAGGAAGATTCGTCATCGAGGAAAGCGAGCGCTCCAGTCTGCGCTTCGGCAAGCGCAGCCTGCGACACAATGGCGTGCAGTTCGACCAGGCCAAATGCGTGACCGTGCGCGGCAACAGCATGTTGCCGGTGCTGCGTGACGGTGCCACGGTGGGGGTCAATGCCGGCAAATGCGGTATCGGCGACATCATCGACGGCGACCTGTATGCCATCAACCACAATGGCCAGCTGCGAGTGAAGCAGCTCTATCGCCTGCCTTCCGGCATTCGCCTGCGTAGCTTCAACCGCGACGAACATCCGGATGAGGACTACAGCTTCCAGGAAATGCAGGAAGAGCAGATCGTCATCCTCGGTCATGTCTTCTGGTGGGGCATGTACGCCCGCTAACCGCAGCCCATAACGCCAAAGCCCGCCATCGAGCGGGCTTTTTTGTGCCCGCGGAAAACCCTCCACGCCTTTATTTATGCGGCCTTCATGCGCCTATGCATTTCTTGCGCACAAATAAATGCATTTGTGCATTGACTGTATATGCATCCATGCATATTATTCGTTCCAAGCCGCCCGACAGCGGCGAGCGACACCGCTCTTTAGTGGCAAAAGCAAAGGCAGCGATGAACCGGCCTCGACGGTTCAGAGGGTTGGCAACTGACCCGGGTGTGCAGCGTAAAGCACCGTGAACAGTTATCCGGCGGGCAGGGACCGCGGTCGGAAAAACAATTTGAATAGACTCGTACCGCGCCAGTAGCGCCGAAAAGTCAGCTTCCTTTTTGTTCACAGGATGAAAGGAAGGCGAAGGATCGCATTCTGAAAAGCCCGGCGGATTGCCGGGCTTTTTGGAATGCCTACCTGAAGCGCACAGGCACATCAGGCCTCATCCCTGGATGGCCAATGCAAAAGGAAGGATCCGATGAACATCACAAGGCATTGCAGATGTTGAAAGATTGCCGATGTGGACATTGCAAGAGACTGCTCGCCCGGATCGGCGAGTATGCAGAGCTCCAGATCAAATGTTCCCGGTGCGGAACGCTGAATCATGTGAGGGCCACGAGCCCCGAGCGATCGCCTGTGAGCGACATGAGTGCTGCTTCGGTAGCACGACCCAATCCATCACAGCCATAGGTGAACACATGAAAGTCTTGAAAAAATACGTCGCTCCCATTCTGGCCGCCGCTGTGCTGCTGGGCTCCGCAGCCAATGTCGTTGCGGCCAACCTGCTGGTCAACGGCAGCTTTGAACAGCCCGGTTGCAGTGGTAGCTGTATTCTGGATACCCCGGCAAAAACCAACTTCATTACCGGCTGGACGACATTCCTGTCCGGTGCCGAGTACTTCAACGTGCCGGCTTCGATTGGCGGCTCCGTAGCCGCGGATGGCCTGGTGATTGTTGACCTGGCGAACTATGTCTATGGCAACGGCGGGGGCATTCAACAGAACTTTGCCACTGTCGTTGGCGCCAAGTACCGGCTGACGTTCAGCGCCGGCAATTCGAAGTTCGCCGGTCGTTCGGGCGACGGTGTGGTACAGGTCAAAGTGGCCGGCCAAACCGCCACTTTCAATACGCCGACCGCCAAAGGCGTTGCGATCGAGTGGAGCACCCTGACCTACGACTTCACCGCCACTACCACGCAAACGACCCTGGCGTTCTCCAACGAACAGAATCCGTACGCCAACTTTGCCTTTATCGACAACGTCATTGTTGAACGTCTGTAACTCCCGTTCAGCGGACTTTTCCAGGGTTGAAGACAGTGCCGGTGACTCGGTGCTGTCTTGCCCTCAATCCCTGCACTCATCAACGCTCCCAGGAGGCGTGACATGACAAACGAGCAACAAGCGTTGCTGGACATGCCGATCTGGCTTGTCATCGTCCTCGCCCTGGTGGGCGGGGTGTCCGGCGAAATGTGGCGCGCCGACAAGGAGGGCGCCCGCGGCTGGTTGTTGCTGCGGCGCCTGGCACTGCGCTCCGGGGCCTGCGTGATCTGCGGGGTCTCGACCATCATGCTGCTGTACGCCGCCGGCGTATCGATCTGGACCGCTGGCGCCTTCGGCTGCCTGACCGCCATGGCGGGCGCTGATGTAGCCATCGGGCTCTACGAGCGCTGGGCGGCCAAGCGGCTGGGTGTGTGCGAAGTGCCGCCCAAGGATCCCCGCTCGGACTCCTGAATAACCACCAAAACAGATCGTCGATTCATTGAGTCGACGCTGCCGTGATACCCGCCTGACGCAGGACGCGTACTCGTATTGAACGAGCTCAATCGGCCCTCCCGGCAGGGAGGCGCCAGGTACGGCCCAGCGCCGTCCATCCATCCGTTTCAAACAGAGGCAAACCATGATCCCAATCGACTACAACAGCTATCGCACCCTTGCGCCCTATAACAAGCGGGTGCGGTTCCTGGTGCTGCATTACACGGCGCTGAACTTCGAGGCGTCGGTCAAGGCCCTGACCACCGGCGCGGCGAGTGCCCATTACCTGATCCCGGCGGTGCAGGATCCGACGTATCAGGCCGCGGGTTTCCAGGAACAACGAATCTTCAACCTGGTGGCCGAAGCAGACCGCGCCTGGCATGCCGGTGTCAGTGACTGGGCCGGTCGCAGCGGCTTGAACGACACCTCCATCGGCATCGAGATCGTCAACGAAGCCACCGACATCAACGGTGTCTTCACCTTCCCGGATTACGAACGCTCCCAGGTCGAGGCGCTCAAGCAGCTGGCCCTGAATATTCTCCAGCGTTATCCGGACATGTCGCCGAAAAACGTGGTGGGCCACTCCGATATCGCGGTGGGCCGCAAATCCGATCCGGGCCCCAAGCTGCCCTGGAAAGAACTCTACAAGGCCGGTATCGGCGCCTGGTACGACGAGCCGACCAAGAAGAAATACGTCCAGCAATTCCGCACTGCCGGGCTGCCCGAGCGTGCCGAAGTGCTCAAGGCTTTCGCCACCTACGGCTATGGCGTGCCGGCCCAGGCAACGGATGACTTCTTCCAGTCGCTGGTGCGGGCGTTCCAGATGCACTTCAGGCCGAAGAACTACACCGGGAAACTGGATGTGGAAACCTGCGCGATCCTTTATGCGCTGAACGAGAAGTACGCCTGATTCGGCGAAATCAGGGCTGAGGTCTCCATCGAAGGTGATGCCGGACCTCAGCAAAGTCTCGTGAGTCATTCGTTGCATCACCCAGCCCTTCGCGATGTCGCGCACCGATCTGGCGAGCCAGAGCCCTGCTCAAACCGACGTTCACCGCTCCTCCAGCTCGCACCACATCCGCAGCACCCCAGCGCAATCTCAACCCTGATATCCGAACAGGAAGCCCCCCTATGCCCGCCGTCATCGACAAGCCGTCGCAGCTGTTTTTCGCCATTGCCGAGACCCTGCGAGGGGCGGGCCTTGGCCTCAAGGTTGGCAGTCACCAGGACTTCGATGGTCTGCTCGACCAGGCCTGGGTGCTGATGGCGATCGAGCGCGATGCCCCGGGCATGCGCAGCCAGGAAGGGCGTATCGCCCATGTCCTGACGATCTCGCTGCAAGCCGTGGCGGCTGTGGGGAGCGAGCGTTCCGGGTTCGAGGCCTGCGATCTGGCGAGCGTGCTGAAGGATCTCGCTACGGATAACCGTTGGGGCCTCCCGGCAGTGCAGTGCGACCTGCCGATGAACCTCGAGGGCCTGCCCTCGACCCTGATTCGCGGCGAGCAGCAATACGCCGCCTGGACGCTGTCGTTCACCCAGACGCTGTACCTCGGCCAGCCATTGCTGGACGACCCGACTGGCATACCGAAGTTCGCCCGCACCTGGGAAGTCTCGAACATCGATGACCCCGACCAATACCAAGCACTTGAGGGCTGAGCCATGTTTGACGAGCTGCTGCGCATGCAGCTGGGCCCGATCATCGAGCGACTGGCGGAAATGGAAACCGAACTCGATGACTTGCACCGGCGGACGGAAAACCATTGCCGTATCGGTGTGTGCCAGTCGGTCGATGCGGCCAGCAACACCTGTCGGGTCAGCCACGGAGAGCTGCTGACGCCGGCAATCAGGTTCTTCAACCCCAGCGCCGGCGCGCAAAGCGAATCGCGCATTCCTTCCGTGGGCGAGCAGTGCCTGCTGCTCAACTACGGTGGCGGCGACGGCGGGGCCCAGTCGGTGGCGCTGTTCGGCCTCAACTGCGACCGCTTTCCACCGGTGTCGACCCTGGCCGCGCTGACCCGCCGCCAATACGCCGATGGCACCCAAAGCAGTTATGACGATGCCGGCCATGTCTTGAGCTGGAGCAACGGCCAGACCGCGCTCACCGCTTCCCGCGAGGCGGTCGAGTTGAGCATCGGTCCCGCCCGGCTGGCGATGAGGCCCGAGGCGATCGAGCTGCGGCTGGGCGCGGTGGGCATCTTGCTCGACAGCGCCGGCATCCACTTCAGCGGCCCCTTGGTGGAACACCAGGGCCGCGTTATCAGCCCTTGATAAGAGGCTTTCCATGATTGGAGTCGATAGAAACACCGGCGCCGCGGTCGATGACTGGCTGCAGTTCGTGCAGCGCGCGACCCGCGCCCTGACCACGCCGCTGGGCACCCGGCAGAAGCGCCCTTTGTACGGCTCGCTGATTCCCGACCTGCTGGGCCAGAACCTTGGCGATGACCTGCTGATCCTCGCCCAGAGTCATGCCGCGCAGGCGTTCTACAACGAGCAGAACGGCATCGGCGATTTCGAGCCGCAGGTCATAGTCGCCAGCCGGCGCGGCGCCGGGCTGCTGTTGCGTTTCGCCGGCACCTGGAAAAACCGCCAACAGACGTTCGAGGTCGTGACATGAGCATGCTGATACCCGGTGAACACCAGTTGGCCGAGCCGGCCATTGTCACAGTCGATGAATTCGAGACGCTGCTTGCCGAGTTCAAGACCTTCGTCATCGATTACGTGGCCCAGCGTTCCCCCGCCCATGCGCAGAAACTGCAGGCCAGCCTGGCCAACGAAAGCGAGCTGCTGACCCTGGCGCTGGAAGCCTTCTGCCTGCGCCTGCAGACCCATGAGCGCAAGTACAACGCCCGCATCAAGCAGATGCTGGCCTGGTGGGCCACCGGCAGCAATCTCGATGCGCGCCTGGCGGACATGGGCCTGGAGCGGCAGTTGCTTGACCCGGGCGATCCGGCGGCCTTTCCACCGGTCCCCGCGGTCTATGAAAGCGACCAAGATGCCCGCCTGCGCTACTACCTGGCGCCCCACGCACCGGCCGCCGGTTCGCGCATGCAGTACCGGCGCGAAGTCTTCACCCTCGGCGAGCGGCCGACGGTGAAGGTGGACTCCACCGATGCGGGCGTGGTGACCGTCACCTACACCTTCGATCCGGACGGCTTCGCCGCTCAGGTCAAGGATGGCAACGGCCGCCGTACCGCACCGGGCGAAGTGCAGGTCACTGTGCTCTCGCGGGAAGGCGACGGCACGCCGTCCGAGGACCTGCTCGAAGGCGTACGCCGACACTTTGCCCGACCGGACGTGAAGCCGGAAACGGATCGGGTGACGGTGCAGGCGGCGCAGATCAAACCCTACAAGATCCGCGTGGTGGCCAAGATCAACCCGGGCCCCGATTCCGGACTGACCCAGGTCGCCACGCAGCGGCAACTCCAGGCTTACGCGGACAGTTGTCATCGCCTGGAAGGGCGGGTGGATCCGAGCTGGATCGATTACACGCTGCATGCCGCGGGTGCGGTGCAGCTGGAAATTCTCGAACCCTTGGCGCCGATCGTCACGACGGCTTTCCAGGCGCCGTATTGCACGGATGTCGAGGTGGAGGTGCTCACGCTATGAAGGATGAAGCCGTTCACCCGAGTCTCCTGCCGGTCAACAGCTCGCCTCTGGAAAGAGCGCTCGACCTGGGTTTTGCCCGGTTGCTCGAACGCATCGCGCCGCCGTTTCCGGAGCTGATGAGCCCCGCCGAAACACCGGTTGAATTCTTGCCTTATCTCGCGGCTGATCGGGGTGTCGGCGAGTGGCGCTCCGAAGCGCCCGAGGCCGAAAAACGTTTGACGGTCGAGCTGGCCTGGCCCACCGCGCGTCAGGCCGGCACACGAAAGGCGCTGGAAAATGCCGCCAAGGGTTTGCAATTGATGCCCGAGGTTCGCGCCTGGTATGAGCAGACCCCACCGGGGGCGCCTTACAGCTTTTCGGTCAGGGCCTTCACCGAGCGGCCTTACAGCGAAGAGATCGACGCGCGCCTCGATCGGCGCCTGGCGGATGCCAAAAGCGAACGCGACACCTTGACTGTATCCGTGGGCCTGAGCGCATTCGGTTCCCACTCCATCGGGGCGGCGACCGTCTGCGGCGAGTTGACCACCATCTACCCGATCGTCGTCGAGGGCCTTGAAGCCTCGGGCCAGGCCTTCATGGCCGCCGGACTGTACAGCGTCGAAACATCCACTATTTATCCTCAGGGGTCCTAAATGGCCGACTATTACACCCTGCTCACGAATGCGGGGATCGCCTACGAAACCGCCTGCAAGGCAGCAGGCGTACCGATCAAGCTGTCGCAGATTTCCGTCGGTGACGGAGGTGGCGCGGTTTACAACCCGGCTGCGACCGACACTGCCCTCAAGCGCGAAGTCTGGCGCGGTCCGCTCAATGCCCTGTTCCAGGACGAGAAAAACCCCAGCTGGCTGCTGGCCGAAGTGACCATCCCACCTGAAGTCGGCGGCTGGTATGTACGCGAGGCCGGGCTGTGGACCGATACCGGGATCCTTTACGCCATCGTCAAGTATCCGGAGTCGTTCAAGCCGGTGCTGGCGACTTCGGGATCGGGGAAAGAGTTCTATATCCGCTCGATTTTCGAGACCAGCAATGCTTCGCTGGTGACCTTGCTGATCGACGATACGGTGGTCAAGGCGACGCGGGCTTGGGTCACAACTTATCTCGCTGATGAGTTGGCAAAGCTGGATGGTAAGCAGTCGGTACGTGCAGTTGCCACGGAGAATATCGTGCTCAGCGGTGCCCAGGTTATTGATGGCATTGCCCTGGTTGCAGGCCAACGGGTGTTGCTAACTGCACAGGTGCTGGCCAAAGATAACGGCATTTATGTTGTGGCTAACGATGCTTGGGTTCGCGCATCTGATGCCAACACGAGTGCCAAGGTTAGTCCGGGTCTGAATCTGATAGTAGAGGAAGGCGCCGCAAACGGTGATTCGTTGTGGCATCTGGTCACAAACGGCCCGATAACGCTTGGCACTACTGCTCTGAAATTTGAGATGTTGGCCGGCCGCACTGGTATTCAAGCTGGGTATTACAACCGAGTGAAGGTGGATAAGTACGGGCGAGTAACAGAGGGAGAAACTCCAGAAACTTTGGCCGGACATGGTATTAAGGATTCGTATACCAAGACCGAAATCGACGCCTTGGTTGCACGTATGTCTGCGTTGCCTGTCGGTACTATGGTTGCTTTTCCGCTGGCTAAAATACCGCCTGGTTTTCTTGAGGTTTCGGCTGACACTATTTTCAAAGATGTCGTGTATCCAGACTTGGCGGTCTTTCTCGATAAGAAATTCAACCGAGCGGGTGATCCTGCTGATTCAACTCGTTTACCAGAGTCGCGTGCTGAGTTTCTGCGTGGCTGGGATCACGGTCGTGGGGTTGATGCTGGTCGGGAGATTGGTAGTTATCAAAGAGCAACGGCGGTTGGTATGGACGCGGTGCTTGCAAATGGTGCGGCAAAGCAAAATACGACTGCTGCTTATCAGTTTCCAAGCCTTGAGAGCACAGACTTTCCCGGCGGCATTGCGGCTGTTAGTGGAGATTTAATAAAAAAGTCTGATTATCCGAGAGTAGGTTCGACTGTCGACGCCCCAGACACGGGCGGAGTTATGTTTCTCGATACGGATAACATTTTTTCCAATGGTGCTCTGATTGGGGCTCGTCCACGCAACTTGGCTGTCATGTGGTGTATCAAGGCTTGGAATGCCCCGGTCAATCAGGGAAGCATTGATATTGCAGCGCTGGAAGGTTTGGCGCGGCAAGCAACGGAAACCAATATTGGTTTGGCCAGGATTGCTACTCAAACTCAGGTTGAAGGGGGGAGTGATGACGCAACGTTTGTTACACCCAAAAAGCTACGGCGTGGGTTCGCACTCAGCTTGGCCTCCAATGGCTATATCGCGTTTCCGTCTTGGCTCGGAGGTCTGATTGTTCAATGGGGTTATGTCCAGACGGCTAGTACTGTCACCGCCAATACATTCATTTATACGCCAGTAACCTGGCCTATTGCATTTCCTAATGCTCTTCTGGCTGCCACCACTAGCATTGTCACTGGCATCGCATCGAATTCATTTACGAATACTTCTATTGAAGGGCGAACGTTGACCGGTGGCACTTGGGTATACGCCTGTGGGGTGAACAATGGTAAGCCAATTCTTTCTTACATCGCGATAGGGTACTAATCGTGGCCAAGTATCTGTATTCAGCAACAACAGGCGGCGTCTACTTAACTGGCTTTCACAGCAATATTCCAAGTGATGCTCTCGAAATTTCAAACGATGTTTATCGCCAGTGTTTCGCCCAGCCGTTACCAGCGGGAAAAATTGTTGTTCCTGGTGATGATGGATTGCCTTCTATTGTGGATCAGCCGAAGACCTCAACTGAAGCTATCGTCGCTGCTGAGCGAGTATGGCGTAATCAAAATCTGTCGCTGACAGATTCACTTGTGGCTAGGCACCGTGACGAGCAGGAAGCAGGCTCAGGAACGACGCTTGACAAGGATCGGTACGCCGAACTTCAAGCCTACCGTTCGGCCCTGCGAAGCTGGCCAGAGACTTCGGATTTTCCTACTGAAGAGTTACGACCTGCGGCTCCGATCTGGATGCTCGAACAGCTCCAATAAACGCCCCGCACCGACGGGGCGTTTTCTTATCCGCAAAGCAATACACAACACCCAACAGCCTCACTCACCTGGGGCTTTTTCGTATCTGGAGAGACTGAAATGGCTAACCGCCAAACCTACACCGTCCTCGTGCCGTTCCCCACCGGCGGCGGCCACTGGTCGAGCATCGGCCAGCAACTGGAACTGCTCGATGTCGAGGCCAGTGCCCTGCGTGCCGCCGGCCGCCTGGAGCTGACCAGCGTCCTTGAAACGCGCCAACAGGCCGAACCGGCCACCCCATCCACCGCGGCCAAAAAGGCCGCTGCCAAGAAGGCTGAATAACCATGGCTGAGGTTCTGAACTTCGAGCACAACGGCATTACCGTCAATGCCACCGAATCCCCCGAGGCCATGGGTGGCCTGGGTGACAACGTCATCGGTCTGGTCGGCACCGCGCCGAAGGCCGACCCGCTGATTCCGCGCAATGCGCCGTTCCGCATCAACAGCTTCACCACCCAGGCGCTGCTGGACCCGACCGGTGCCGAGTCGGGCACTCTGTTCCAGGCGGTGTACCAGATCCTCAAAGTGGTCAAGGTTCCGGTCTATGTGGTGATCGTCGAAGAGGGCGCGACCCCGGCCGACACCGTCAATAACGTGATCGGCGGCGTCGATGCCACCACCGGCCGCAAGCTCGGCCTGGCGGCCCTGGGCAGTGTCCCGGAAGACCTGACCATCATCGGCGCGCCGGGCTTTACCGGTACCAAGGCGGTGGCTGGCGAATTCGCTTCCTTCGGCAAGCGCATCAAGGCTCGTGTGGTGCTGGATGGCAAGGATGCCTCGGTCGCCGACCAGGTGACTTACAGCAAGGAACTGGGCGGCGCGGACCTGGGCTTTGACCGCTGCCTGGTGGTGCACAACATGCCGGCCGTGTACTCCAAGGCGGCCAAGAAGAACGTGTTCCTGGCGCCGTCGAGCCTGGCCATCGCTGCGCTGGCCAAGGTCAAGCAGTGGGAGAGCCCGGGCAACCAGGTGACCTACGCCGAAGACGTTTCGCGCACCGTGGAATACAACATTCTCGACACCTCGACCGAGGGCGACCTGCTCAACCGCTACGGCGTCAGCTACTACGCCCGCACCGTGCTCGGCGGCTTCTCGCTGCTGGGTAACCGCTCCATCACCGGCAAGTTCATCAGCTATGTCGGCCTGGAGGATGCCATCAGCCGCAAGCTGGTCAAGGCCGGCCAGAAAGCCATGGCCAAGAACCTGACCAAGTCCTTCATGGACCAGGAGGTCAAGCGCATCAACGACTGGCTGCAGACCCTGGTCGCCGACGAAACCATCCCGGGCGGCAGCGTGTACCTGCACCCCGAGCTGAACAGCGTCGAGAAGTACAAAAACGGTACCTGGTACGTGGTCATCGACTACGGCCGCTACGCGCCGAACGAGCACATGGTGTATCAGCTCAACGCCCGCGATGAAATCATCGAGCAGTTCCTGGAGGATGTTCTCTAATGTTTACCAACCGCGTAAGACAGGCCATCGCGGCCACCCTGCAAGGCCTGCCGTTGTCGGCGACCGTGGAAGAGTTCACCCCGCCGAAGATCGAATTCGACATGGAAGAGATGCGCGGCGGGCGCTTCATCGCCGAAGAAATGGCCAAGGGCGGCAAGGTGCTCAATGCCAAGCTGACCCTCCAGGGCGTAGGTCCGGAAATCATGCTCGCCCTCGGCGTGAGCGTGGGCGACGACATTCTGTTGAATGTGCGTGAAGCCGGCCAGGACCAGGATGGCAACACCTACTTCACCTACCACACGGTCGGTGGCAAGTTGAAATCCCTGGAAGAGACGATGCTGAAAATGGGTGAAAAGCCCAAGACCAACCTGGAGCTCAGCTGCCGTACCTACCACCGTCTGGAAAACGGCGTGCCGGTGATCGACATCGACGTGCGCACCCAGAAGTTCATGCTCAACGGCGTCGACATCCTCGGTGATGCCCGTCGCGCCGTACTGATGCCTTAACTCGCAACACTCCCCTCCTGTAGGAGCGAGCACGCTCGCGATGACGGCCTGACAAACGACATCGCATCCGTTGGCCGATCCTTATTGCGAGCCTGCTCGCTCCTACCTTTTACATAGGAATTCATTCATGTCCTGGACGCCTCCGATCCATGTCCTGCTGTGCCCGATCACCGCCGACGACGAGTCGCAGATCGCGCAGATTCAGCTCAAGCCATTGTTCTACGCCGCGCAGAAAGAAGCGCTGGCCCGCGCCGGCGACGATGAGGACGATCAGTTCTTCGAGCTGGCCAAGCTGGCCACCGGCCTGTCGGTGAAAGAGCTGGATCAGCTCAAGCGACCGGATTACGTGAGCATTGCGCAGTACGTTCACGAGATGTCGACCCGTCCGACCGCCCACTTCCTCAAACAGGCCGAGGAGCAGATCAGCGACGACAACCCGGATCAGGTGCAACTGCTGCTGCCGCTGGCCGTGGCCGGCCAGGACGTGACCTCGCTGACCCTGGAAATGCCGGCGCTGCGGGCGACCAAAGCGATGAAAAAACTCAAGACGGCCAAGGAGCGCGCTGAGTTCATCACCGCCCATTGCACTGGCCTGATGATTCCTGATCTTGCCCAGCTGACGGTGCCCGACTGGACCCAGCTGCAGGTACGCATCGACGATTTTTTAAACAAACCGGCGGCCTTCTTTCGGAGCGCGACATCGAAGTGATACTCGATGTGGTGCCGCTCATTTACTCGGTGAGTGAAGCGGAAATCCTGGAATGGGACGCCGGCAAGGCATTACGCCGCTACGACATCGCGATCACTCGCCTTGGCGTGAAACAGGAGTAGAGCGGGATGGCGGACGATAAGTTTTCGCTCAAGTTCACCGCCGTCAAGGAAGGCTGGTTGACGTTCGGTGACCCCAGGTCGGTCGACCTGAACACGCCCGTCGCGAGCATCGCGCCGTCGGGTGGATTGGCAGCCCAGCCCAAGGATCGGCTACCCGGTCTTGACCGGGCACTGGATACCCTCAGCGCCGATATCGGGTTGCTGGTGACCAGCCTCGACGCCCTGAACCTGACCCTGTCGTCGCAACGTCTGCGGCAGGTGGTTACGGTTAGCCAGGCTGCCGGCGCCAAGGGCGAGCAAAAAAGTGCGGGCAAGGCAGGCGGCGGCATCGAGCCGCCGGACCTGCTCAAGCCTGCGATCAGCATGGACTCGGCGATGGCCGACCTGGGGCGCCTGGTCGATTTCCAGGGGAGCGATCGCCAAACAATGGCCGTGGAAAACCAGCGAATGGCTGCGCTTCCACAGATTGCTGCCGGGGGAACCAAGGCGGTCGATCTGGTAAGGATCGAATACACGGCGGCCAAGGCGGGGATCGGTAGCGATCAAGGCTCGGGCGAAGCCAGGCAAAAGGCGTTGCTGGCCTTTGCCGATGCTGCCGCAATCACCGCGACGGCATTCAAGATGTCGGGCACGGATGCCGGGGAGATGATGGCCGGCTGGCGCACATCGATGAAGCTCAACGCCGACCAGGCCATGGATCTGGCGGATGCGACCAATCACCTGGGTAAAGTCCCCGGTGACGCCGAGGCGGCTGATATCGGCGCCATCCTCCAGCGTCATGGTGGTGCGGCGACCTCGGTTGGCCTGGCGCCGGTGCAGGCCGCGGCCCTCACGGCGGCATTGCTCAACAGCGATACGTCTAAGGCCGATGCCGGCAGTGCGCTCAAGAACATCACCACGACCCTGGGTAAGGGTGATCAGGCAACGGCGACTCAGCAAGCGGCCTGGAAGGCGCTGGGACTGGACCCCGGGAAAGTGGCCGGGGGCTTGCGCGAGGATGCTGGGGGAACTGTGGCATCGGTGCTGCAGGCGCTGAACAGGCAGCCCGCCGAGAAGCGGTCGACGCTGGCCACGGCATTGTTTGCCGAGGGCGATCAGGCGGTGCTGCGTCTGGCGCAGAATCTCGATGACGTCAAGCAGACCTTCTCCCGGGTAGCCGGCTCGGATCCAGACGTCCCCTCGGAGTCGAATTACCAGGGCTCGGTACGGGAGTCGGCGCTGGCGCAGTCAAAGACCCAGAAAGCCACCTGGGACACCTTCGAGGCCCGCACCGAGCGATTGTCCACTGCCGCGGGCAACGCGTTGGCACCGGTAGTCGACAGTACGCTTACTCCTCTTGGCGAGTTGGTGGATGGCCTCAGCGAACTGGCCGAAACCTTTCCCAAGGTCACGGCCGCCATCGTGCTGCTCGGCGCGGCGCTGGCGCCATTGATCGGCAAGCAGGCCAAGGCGGTGGTGGACGAGGTGTTCAACCGTGGCGCCAAGCGCATCCTTGACGGTGCTGGCGCTCGCCAGCCCGGCGCTCCAGGTCCTTCGGGCGGTCCCAGTGCTCCGAGTTCCCCGAGCGGTCCGAGCATAGATGTTCCCCAGGAACAACGTTCCAAAGGCAAGGCCGCAAGGAGGGCCGCAAAAAAGGCTACCCAGAAAGCGCTGAAAGCCACGGCCGCTGTTCCAGGTGCAGGTTCGTCCTTTGCTTTCGGTCTGTCCGGGTCGCAGGCCTCGGTTCGTTCCTTGAGCCGCAGGGCTCCAGGGCCGGCGAAGTACCTCGGCGCCGCGGTGGATGTCGCCGAAGGCCTGGTGACCGGCGATACCCAGATGCTCTCTTCTGGCCTGGGAACCGCCGGTGGCGGCTGGGCGGGGGCTTCCGCGGGGGCTGCCCTCGGCGGGGCGATCGGCAGTGTCGTGCCCATCATCGGAACGGCGCTCGGTGCGGCCGTCGGTGGACTGTTCGGCGGCTATTATGGCGGTGACTACGGCGCCAGCCTGGGCGACAAGCTCGGTGCCCTGGTCGATCGCCTCAGCTCGCCGGAGCAGGTCAAGAACGACCTGGTGGGCGGCCAGCCGGCGAACCCGGCGGGTGCCGGTCAGGCAGTCAGCCCGCCGATCACCTTCGCCCCGGTCATTCAGATCAGCGGGCCCGATCAAGCCAGCTCCCAGCATATTGCCGACCTCGTGCTGCAACAGCTCAGGGCGCAGTTCATACCCTTGATGATGACCGACCCACTCGCGGTAAGACGCGGTGCCGCCCTGAGCGATGGAGGTGTTTGATGCGACAGCAAATGGTGCTGGGCAATTTTATTTTCGGCCAGTCGCGAGGGTTCGCTTACAGCTCCCTGGTGCGCAAGTCGGGTGGTGGTTGGGTGAGCCTGGAGATTCTCACCAGCAAGCCTAAATCCAGCCAGACCGGTCAGGGCCTGCAAGGGCTGACAATCAGTGGCAAGTCCATGCGTGCGATCGCCATGACGCGGCTCGATGAGTTGCGTGCCTTGCAGGCGTTGCGGGTGCCGCTGCCGCTGGTCGATGGCATCGGCCGCAACTGGGGCCTGTGGCGAATCGACAGTGTGTCCGAGAGCCAAAGCTACGTGATCGATGACGGCACGGCGATGGTCAACGACTGGGTCATAGAACTGACGGAGTTCATCAATGCGTAAGGTCAGAAGCATTGCTGGCGATTCGGTGAACCTGCTGCTCTACCGCGAGCTTGGTCGCAACGACGATGCCGCCGAGGAAGCGCTCTGGCGGCTCAATCCAGGGCTGGCCGAGCATGGGCCGGTGCTGCCGGCGGGGCTCTGGGTGAAACTGCCCGAGCTGGAGACCCGGCCGGTACTCGCAACGCCAGTATCGGCCTGGGATTAAGGAGGCGACATGGCACTTGGATTTACGCCGTCGGTAGAGATCTACGGCGCCAACGCGGCGCTGCTCAATGAGCGTCTGGTGCAATGGCAGCACATCGACGCGGCCGGGATCGAATCCGATCAACTGACCCTGACCCTCGATACCGAAGGGCTCGACGGATTGCCCAGCCTGGGCGGCCGCATCGGCTTGCGGGTCGGTTACCTGGAGTCGGGCATGGTGGACAAGGGGCAATTCATCATTGCCCGGCGCACACCCTTCCTGTACCCCATGCGCCTGGTGCTGGTGGCCACCGCCGCGCCGTTCAAGGAGAGCGACGAGACGGGTTTCAGGCGTCGCCGATCCGCCAGCTACGGGCCGATCACCCTTGGCGCGCTGTTTCGTCAACTGGTCACCCGCCACGGGTTTTCGCCGCGGGTGGCGCCGGAGCTGGATGGGGTACAGATCGCTCATGTCGATCAGTCCAACGAAACCGACATGAGTTTTCTGACGCGCCTGGCCAGGGAGTACGGCGCGGTGACCAAACCGGTGAACGGCCTGTATGTGCTGGCTCGCAGCGGTCAGGTCAAGTCTTTGTCGGGACAAACGCTGCCGGATGTGCGCTTGTCGGTGACCCGGGATAACCGCCCGGGGGATTCGGCCTTCATTTCGGCCAAGGTCGATGAGGAAAGTCGCTCGAAATTCCAGGGCTGCCAAAGCACCTGGTGGGACAGCGCCGCCGCCAAGGAGCGAGTGGTGCAAGTCGGTAGCGCGCCCTTCAACAAGTTGGGCAAGCGCCGGGCCAGCGAGCAGGAAGCCCTGGCCGCGGCCATCAGCGAGATGCGCAGGCAGGAGCGTGAGGCGCGCAATATCCAGATCGAGTGCCCTGGCAACCCGGCGTTGTCGGCCGAGGGGCTGGTCCTGCTTGACGATACCTGGCCCGGCTTCATGCGGGGACGCTGGTCGATCAAGAAGGTGACCTCCAGCGGCTCCCGTACCCAGGGCTATCGCTGCACCCTCTCGGCCAAATGCCTGGAGCCCCAGCCGGACTGAGTTTGCCCGGCGCAACGGCGGCCTGATCTCTCTGGCCGTCCGCAACCTTCCCCCTGTCACCCCCCCTGATAAAGCTCAAGCACATGTTGGGGGGAGGGGAGCGTTCGCCCTTTGTGCATCGCCAATGGCTGCTGGGTATCGCCCTCGGTTTTCTTATCTCATTCGATTCTGGAGCTTCTTCATGAAGATCACTCCGATCCTCACGCAGCTGCGCGATCACTGCCCCGGCCTGGCCAATCAGGTGGCCGTCGGCGTCGATCTCGCGCTGCTGCAAAGCAATACCGCGTTGCCCACCCCCAGTGCCCATGTGACGCCGATCGCCGATCTGGCCAGCCCGAGCACCGGGCAGAACGTCACCCGCCAGGCCATCCGCGACCGCTTTGTGATCACCCTGGTGCTGGATGCCAGCGATGCCCGGCAGGCGCTGGAGCAACTCGAAAGCCTGCGGGCCGAGTTGTGGCGGGCGCTGGTGGGGTTCAAGCCGGGCGCGGACTACAACCCGATCGAATACGACGGTGGCGAGATGGTTTCGCTCAGTGCCACGCGGTTGTTCTATCAGCTGCGCTTTTTCGCCGAGTTCCAGCTGGGACGCAACCTGGCCAGCCAGCCGGCGGAAACCTGGCGTGAGCGTGAACTGGACGGCCTGCCGTCCTTTACCGGGGTCACGGTGCGGGTCGATGCCATCGATCCGGCGGACCCCAACCTGCAACACCCGGGGCCCGACGGGCGCCTGGAACTGACTTTCTCTGGAGACGTAACGCAATGAGCAAACGCATCACTGTGCTGCCGGCCGCGGGCCGCGCCGTGCCGGACCCCGAAGCCGGCGACCTGCTGCCGCTGGAAGGCCGTGAAGTCGACGACAACGCCTGGTGGCGCCGGCGTCTGGCCGATGGCGATATCACCCTCAAGGCCGCGAAGGCGGCCAAACCACAAGGAGCCAAATAATGGCGATCGGATTCAGCAATATTCCGGCGGACATTCGTGTGCCGCTGTTCTACGCCGAGATGGACAATTCGGCGGCCAATAGCGCGTCTTCGGCCATGCGCCGACTGATCGTGGCCCAGGTCAACGACAACGTCGCGCCGGCCGAAACCGGCAAGCTGGTGCTGGTGTCCAGCGTCGCGCTGGCCAAGAGCATCGGCGGTCAGGGCTCGATGCTCGCCTCCATGTACGAGACCTGGCGCAAGACCGACCCGATCGGTGAAATCTGGTGCCTGCCGCTGCACAACGTCGAAGGCAGCGTGGCCAAGGCCGAGCTGAAGTTCACCGGCACCGCCAGCGAAAGCGGCGTGCTCAACCTGTATGTCGGTGGTGTGCGGGTTCAGGCCGCCATCGTCAATGCCGCCACCGCGGCGCAGGCCGCCAGCGCGCTGGCGCTGAAAATCAACGCCGCCGCCGACCTGCCGGTGAGCGCCGCCGCGGTCGAAGGCACCCTGACCCTGACCGCCAAGTGGACCGGCGACAGCGCTAACGACATCAGCCTGCAGCTCAACCGCCTGGGCAAGAGCAATGGCGAAGAAACCCCGGCTGGCTTGAGCGTGACGGTCGGCAAAATGGCCGGCGGCGCCGGCGTGCCGGATCAGGTCGCGGCCCTGGCGGCCCTGGGCGATGAACCGTTCGAGTTCATCTGCATGCCGTGGACCGACACCGCGACCCTCAACGCCTGGCAAGCCGTCATGGATGACAGCACCGGTCGCTGGTCCTGGGCCAAGCAACTGTTCGGTCATGTCTACAGCGCCAAGCGCGGTACCGTCGGCACCCTGGTGGCGGCCGGCCAGGCCCGCAACGACCAGCACATCACCATCCAGGCCCTGGAGCCGGGCGTACCGCAACCGTTCTGGGTGCAGGCCGCCGCACTGGCCGCGCGCACCTCGGTGTTCATCTCCGCCGATGCCAGCCGTCCGACCCAGAGCGGCAGCCTGCCGGGTGTCGATCCGGCGCCGGCCAGCGAGCGTTTCACCCTGACCGAGCGTCAGTCGCTGCTCAGCTACGGCATCGCCACCGCCTACTACGAAGGCGGTTACGTGCGCATCCAGCGTTCGATCACCACCTACCAGAAGAACGCCTACGGCCAGGCCGACAACTCCTACCTGGACAGCGAAACCATGCACCAGTCGGCCTTTATCGTGCGCCGCCTGCAAAGCGTGATCACCAGCAAGTACGGGCGCCACAAACTGGCCGCCGACGGTACCCGCTTCGGTGCCGGCCAGCCGATCGTGACCCCGAGCACCATCCGCGGCGAGCTGATCGCCCAGTACGCCAAGCTGGAACTGGAAGGCCACGTGGAGAACGCCGAGCTGTTCGCCGAGCACCTGATCGTCGAGCGCGACAGCCAGGACCCGAGCCGGGTCAACGTGCTGTTCCCGCCGGACTACATCAACGGCCTGCGAGTGTTCGCGCTGCTCAACCAATTCCGTCTGCAGTACGACGCGGCGGCCTAAGCCGAGCCTCTTTCACTGCGCTTTTCCAGCCCGCCTCGCGCGGGCTCATTTTTTGGGAGAAACACCATGGGTCAACTGATTGCGGGCACCTGCTACGTCAAAGTGGACGGCGCTCAACTGACCATCAACGGCGGCTGCGAAGCACCGCTGATGTCCGTGAAACGGGAAACCATCGTGCCGGGTTTCTACAAGGAAACCGACATTGCCCCGTCCTTCAAGGTCACGGCGCTGCACACCCCGGACTTCCCGCTCAAGCAGCTGGTGGCCGGTTCCGACATGACCGTCACCTGCGAATTCAGCAACGGCAAGGTCTACGTCCTGGCCGGCGCCTACCTGGTGGAAGAGCCGGTTTCCAAGGGTGACGACGCGAGCATCGAACTGAAGTTCGAAGGCATCAAGGGGACCTGGCAATGAGCGATAGCGTAAAGCTGCGTGTGGCCATCGAAGCCCACGGCGAACCGCTGACCGAACTGACCCTGCGCCGCCCGACGGTGCAGGAAGTGCGGGCGATCAAGGCGCTGCCGTACAAGATCGACAAGAGCGAAGAAGTCAGCCTCGACATGGACGTCGCGGCCAAGTACATCGCGGTCTGTGCCGGCATTCCTCCGTCCTCGGTCAACCAGCTGGACCTGGCTGACCTCAACGCCCTGAGCTGGGCGGTCGCGAGTTTTTTCATGAGTGCGGCATCGGAGCCATCAGCGACCTGATCGCGGTTGCCTATGACCTGGCCTGGTTCTGGAAGGTTGACCCCGAACAGATGATGGCCAGGCCACTGGATGTGCTCCGGGAGTCCCTGGAGCACGCGCAACGGATCAATGCGATGCAGCAGGTGCAGTGATGGCGAACATCAATCAAAGCTTGAATCAGACGAGCATCAAACAGCGCCTGAGCGTGACCCATGTGCAGACCACGGTGAACATGCTGGTGGTCATGCAAGGCATGCAGAAACTGGACGCCGAGCTGGGCGAGGTTCGTTCGAAAGTCAGCAACTTCAAGAAAAGCATCGAAGACAGCGGCCTGGGCGGGCTGGATTTTTCCGGCCTGATCAAGGGCGGTGGCCTGGCCGCGCCCTTCGTGGCGGGGGTCAATTCCGCCATCGAATTCGAGAACCAGGCGGCGCGGGCCAAGCTGGTGGCGCAGGGCATCGAACCGCCCAAGGATGTGCTGGGCGAGACGGGCACCAACCTGAAGGCCTTCAGCGACAGCGTCGACGATATTTCGCAAAAGTTCGGCAGCGCGCTGCTGCCGGCGGTCAACTCGGTAGTGACCGCCGTGCAACCGCTGCTGGGCTTTGTGGCGAAGGTCATTGAAAGCAACCCGCAACTGGTCCAGGGCCTCGCCGCCGGCGCCTTGGCCTTCACCGCGATCCGCGGCGCCATGACCCTGGCTTCGTCCGCCGTGACCCTGTTCAGCAGCGGCCTGCTGGCCTCGCCCATCGGCCTGGTCGCCCTGGGGATCGCGGTGGCGGCTGGCCTGATCGTGGCCAACTGGGAGCCGCTGTCGGCGTTTTTTGTCACCCTCTGGGCAAGCATCAAGGACGCCGCCACGCAACTGATGGCGGGGTTGAGGACTGTCTTCGGCTGGACCCCGCTGGGCATGGTGATCGCCAATTGGGGATCGATCACCGGATTTTTCGCCGGTCTCTGGGAACAGCTCAAGACGATGGCCGCGTCAGTGGTCGACTTCTTCAAGCAGGTGTTTTCCTGGACGCCGTTGGGGCTGGTGATTGAGAACTGGACGCCCCTGAGCGGCCTGTTTTCGGCGCTCTGGGAGTTGCTCAAGGCGTTGTCCGTTCCGGCGATGGATTTCCTCAAAGGCCTGTTCGACTGGACACCGCTGGGGATGGTGATCAACAACTGGGGAGCGATCAGCGGTTTCTTCGCCTCGCTCTGGGCTGACCTGCAAGGTCCGGCGCAACGGGTCAAGGCCTTCTTCATCGGGCTGTTCGACAGCTCGCCACTGGGGATGGTGGTCAACAACTGGGGCGCGATCAGCGCCTACTTCGCTTCGCTCTGGGCCGGCCTGCAAGGTCCGGCGCAACAGGTGAAGGACTTCTTCGTCAGGTTGTTCGATACCTCGCCACTGGGGATGGTGATCAACAACTGGGGTGCCATCAGCACCTACTTCGACTCCATCTGGGCCACCCTGAAAAGCGCGGCACAGGTCATCAAGGACTTTTTTGTCACCCTGTTCGAGTGGTCGCCCGTGGGGCAGGTCATCGCCAACTGGCAGCCCATCAGCGACGTGTTCGCGGCCCTCTGGGAGGTGTTGAAAGCCCTGGCGGCGCCGGCCATCGAGTTTATGCGCGGTATGTTCGAGTGGTCGCCCCTGGGGCAGATCATCAAGAACTGGGAGCCGATCACCGAGTGGTTCAGTGGCCTGTGGCAACGGCTGCAGGCGGTGATCGCACCGATCAGGGAACTGTTCGACGGTGGTTTCGCCGGCTTCGTCGCCCGCGTCACCGGCAAGGTCGAAAACCTGACCGAGGCGCAGCGGCAAACCAATGCCGAAGGCAAAGGTGCGCTGGCGCCGGCGTTTTTCGGTGGTGGCCAGCCGGCACCGGGTTCTTCGGCGCTTTCCGGCAGCCTGCCGCAAAGCTCCACCTCGCTGCTGCAACAGAGCGCGGCCAACAACCGCACGCAATTGCAGGGCGGGCTGACAGTGAGTTTCGAAAACGCCCCGGCGGGCCTGCGTACCAGCGCGCCGCAAATCAACCAACCCGGCGTGGCGCTGTCGTCGCGTGTCGGCTATCGCTCACTTTCGCTAGGAGGTTCCAATGAGCTGGCGTGATCGTTTGTTGCCGGCGTCGTTTCGTGGCGTCGGGTTCTGGGTCGACCAGGCGAAAACCCCGGTCGGCCACAAGGGCCAGTTGCACGAGTACCCGCAGCGTGACCTGCCGTTCTACGAGAGCCTGGGGCGGCAGGCGCGGACCCACGACCTGACGGCGTTCATCGTCGGCGCCGATTGTCTGGAGCAGCGTGACAAGCTGCTCCAGGCGCTGGAGCAGGGCAGTGGCGAGCTGGTGCATCCGTGGCTGGGGCGCCTGCAGGTCAAGGTCGGCGAATGCGAGATGACCCAGAGCCGCCAGGACGGCGGCCTGGTGACCTTCACCCTGAAGTTCTACCCCGACCAGCCGTTGCAATTCCCCAGCGCCACGGTCAACACCCGCCAGTTGTTGCTGGTGTCGGCCGACAGCCTTATCGGCTCGGCGGTGCGCCGCTTCGAGGAGGCCATGACCCTGGTCAAGGCCGCGCGCATCGGCATCGCCGATCTGCGCAACAGCCTCAAGGAGGTCTACCAGACCATCGAGCAGGAGCTCAAGCCGCTGATCGACACCTACCGCGATCTCAATCTGCTGGTGCGGGCGATCAAGGACTTGCCCAAGGAAGTCAGCGCCGAGTTCAAGGGCTTGATGGGGGACATCAAGGACCTCAAGGACTATGCGCGCAACGGTTATCGCGGCGTGCTGGCCAACGTTTCGCAGCAGGTCGAGGCGGTGAAGAAGATCGACACGCCGAAACTCACCACCGGCAAGGACACCACCGCCGCGGCGCAAGCCATGGCGGACCTGGTGCAGGACGCCGTGCTGGTGCGGATCGCCCAGGCCGTGGCGTCGCTGCCGGTGGCGACCCCGGCGGTCAAGCTGAGCGGCACGCCGTCGCTGGCCAAGCAGGCGATCCAGCCGGTGACCCGTGCGGAAGTGCCGGTGGCCGATGAGGTGCTGGCGCTGCGCAACTCGATCAACGAAGCGATCTGGCAGGCGGCGGAAAAAGCCGATGCTGTGCACTACGAGGTGCTCAACGGCTTGCGCCAGTTGGTCTACGGCCATCTCACCGCGGTGGCTTCGTCCGGTGTGCGGCTGGTGGTGAAGAACCCGATGCAGAGCCTGCCGACGGTGGTGCTCGCCTACCGGCTGTTCGGCGACGCCACCCGGGCGCCCGAAGTGCAGCAGCGCAACGGCGTGGCCCATCCCGGTTTCCTGCCGCCGACCAACGTCAAAGTGGCGGGGGAGTGAGCCATGAGCAACTTCGATAACCGGGTGCTGTTGACGGTGGACGGCCAGGATTACGGCGGCTGGAAAAGCGTCGAAATCAGCGCCGACCTGGAGCGGCAGTTTCGCACCTTCAAGCTCGACGTGACCTGGCAATGGCCCGGGCAGACCCTGGACCAACGGATCCGTCCCGGCGCCAAGTGCCAGGTGCGCATCGGCGCCGACCTGTTGCTCAGCGGCCATGTGTTCAAGGCGCCGATCAGCTATGACGGTCGGCAGATCGGCCTGAGCATCGAGGGCAGCTCCCTGACCCAGGACCTGGTGGATTGCGCGGCGATCAACCAGCCCGGCCAATGGCGCGAACAGAGCCTGTTGAAAATCGTCCAGGCCCTGGCCGCGTCCTACGGCGTTGGTGTAGTCAGCGAGATCGCGGAAACCACGCGGCTGAGCAGCCACAGCATCGTGCCCGGGGAAACCGTGTTCCAGTCTATCGACCGCCTGCTGACGTTGTTCCGGGTGTTCTCCACCGACGACGCCGAAGGCCGGGTGCTGTTGGCCCGGCCGGGCAGCGGCGGGCGCGCGGTGGATGTGCTGGAGCTGGGCCAGAACATCCTTTCGGCCAGTGCGCCGATGGACTTCAGCCAGGTGTTTTCCGAGTACCGGGTGATCGGCCAGCACAAGGGCAACGACCAGAAAAGCGGCGCCGCGGTCAGCGAAGTGTCGGGCGTGGCCAGCGACAGCACGGCCAAGCGCAAGCGGGTCACGGTGATCAACGAGCCGGCCCAGCTGACCCAGGAACTGGCCCAGCAACGGGCCGACTGGGAAAGCGCCATCCGTACCGGCAAGGCCCTGACCAGCACCTACAAGGTGCAGGGCTGGCGCCAGAGCAACGGCGAGCTGTGGCGCCACAACACCCTGGTGCGGGTGATCGACCCGGTGCTGGGTTTCGACCAGGACCTGCTGATTTCCAAGGTCACCTACTCGCTCTCCGAGCAGGGCTCGATCACCACCCTGCAGGTGGCGCCGCCCCATACCTTCGACGCCAGCCCCGTGCCCCCCAAAACCTGACGTCGTTCCCCTTATGCATGTGTGGGAGCGAGCTTGCTCGCGATAGCGCTCCGCCTGACACCCCGTGCTGCCTCCATCGCGAGCAAGCTCGCTCCTACAGAGGTCAAGGAAAAACCATGAGCCTACTGACACGCCTGTTGGCGCGCGGCACCGTCGTGCTCGCCAACTCGGCCAACAAACTGCAATCGCTGCAAATGCGCCTGACCGCCGGCGAAGTGAACGACGACATGGAGCACTTCGAACCCTACGGCTTCACCAGCAACCCGCTGGCCGGCGCCGAAGGCATCGCCACCTTTCTCGGCGGCGATCGTTCCCATGCCGTCGTGCTGGTGGTCGCCGACCGCCGTTTTCGCCTCAAGGCCCTGGCCCCCGGCGAAGTGGCGATCTACACCGACGAGGGCGACAAGATTCATTTCAAGCGCGGGCGGATCATCGACATCGAGACCGCCACGCTCAATATCCGCGCCAGCAGCGCGGTGCACATCGACACCCCGACCCTGACCCAGACCGGCAAGATCGTCTCCCAGGGCGATCAGGTCGCTGGCGGCATCAGCCAGATCCAGCACGTGCATGGCGGCGTGCAGTCGGGTAGCGGGCAGACCGGCGCGCCGGCGGGAGGCCAATGATGTTCATCAGCCAAGACCTGCACCGCGCACTGACCCGTGCCGTGCTGATCAGCCTGTTCACCTGGCGCCGCGCGGCGGACGACGACCCGCTGGATGACGAGGAGCGCTTCGGCTGGTGGGGCGACAGTTTCCCCACCGTGGCCGACGACCGCATCGGCTCGCGGTTGTGGCTGCTGCGGCGGGTCAAGCTCACCCGCCAGACCCAGCTCGACGCCGAGTTCTATGCCCGCGAAGCCCTGCAATGGCTGATCGACGATGGCCATTGCAGCGCCGTCGAGATCATCAGCGAACGTCTCGACGACCAGCGCCTGAACCTGCGCACGACGCTGGTCCTGGCCAACGGTGAACGCCTGGACATCAACCCCGATAACAGTTGGCAGGTGACCTATGCCCTTTGATACCCCTTCGCTGCCGGTGCTGATCAAGCGCACCCAAAGCGACCTGGCCAGCGATGCGCTGCGCCAGTCCGATGCGCAAGTGCTGGCCCGCGCCCTCGGTGGCGCCGCCTATGGCCTCTACGGCTACCTGGACTGGATCGCCGATCAGATCCTGCCGGACAAGGCCGACGAGTCGACCCTGGAACGCATCGCCGCGCTGCGCCTCAACCAGCCACGCAAGGCCGCCCAGGCGGCCAGCGGTTCGGTGAGCTTCAGCGCCGCGGCGGGCGCCGTACTGGACGTCGATACCCTGCTGCAGGCCAGTGACGGCCGCACCTACAAAGTCACCGCCGCCCGCACCACCAGCGCCGGCAACAACAGCACCACCGTCCAGGCCCTCGACGCCGGCACCCTGGGCAATGCCGAGGCCGGCCTGGACCTGATCCCGGTGCAACCGATCCAGGGCATCGGCAACAGCTTCACCGTGCTCGCCCCCGGCCTGAGCGGCGGCGTCGCCGCGGAAAGCCTGGAATCGCTGCGCGCGCGGGTGATCCGCTCCTACCGCATCATCCCCCACGGCGGCTCGGCCCAGGACTATGAAACCTGGGCGCTGGAGTGTCCGGGGATTACCCGCGCCTGGTGCCGTGGCAGCTACCTGGGGCCGGGCACCGTGGGCCTGTTCGTGATGCGTGACGACGATGCGCAACCGATCCCGAATGCCGAGCAACTGGCGGAGGTAAAGGCCTACATCGAACCGCTGCGCCCGGTGACGGCCGAGTTGCATGTGCTGGCGCCGCAGCAATTGCCGGTGACCTACAGCCTGCGGCTGTCGCCGGACACCAGCGCGGTACGCGCGGCGGTCGAGGCGCAGTTGCGCGATCTGCACAACCGCGAGGCCGGCCTGGGCGACACCTTGTTGATCAGCCATATCCGCGAGGCCATCAGCAGTGCCGCCGGCGAGAACGATCACCGGCTCAGCGCGCCGGCCGCGGATGTCCCCGCCGCCAGTAACCAGTTGCTGACGTTCGGAGGTTGCGTATGGCTGGAGTAAGAACCGCCGCGCAGTACCAGAGCCAACTGCGCAGTCTGCTGCCCAGCGGCCCGGCCTGGGACCCGGAGCGGGTGCCGGAACTCGAGGAGGTGCTCGAAGGCGTCTCCCAGGAACTGGCCCGCCTCGACGCCCGCGCCGCCGACCTGCTCAACGAAATGGACCCGGCGGGCGCCAGCGAGCTGGTACCGGACTGGGAACGGGTGATGAACCTGCCCGATCCCTGCCTGGGTGCGACCCCGCTGTTCGACGACCGCCGCCTGGCCGTGCGCCGGCGGCTGCTGGCCGTCGGCAGCCAGGCGCTCGCCTACTACATCGAGATCGCCCGTAGCCAGGGGTATCCGAACGCCACCATCACCGAGCACGAAGCCCCGCGCATGGGCCGCGCACGGTTTGGTGACGCGCATTTCGGCACTTGGCAGGCGCAATTCATGTGGACGCTCAACACCGGTGGACGACTGCTCCTGGGCCGGCGCTTTGGCGCGAGTTACTGGGGCGAGCGTTTCGGCATGAACCCGGGCTCCGCCCTGGAATGCCAGATCCACCGCAGCGCACCGGCCCATACGCGGGTGCACATCAATTATGACTAGGGGATAGACCGATGGATTATCCGAAGAGTGTGCCCAGTGCCGGGTTGGTCAACGGCAGGTTCGTCGATGAGAACCCGCTGACCGGCACCCCGGGATCGCTGATTCCGGCGGACTGGGGCAATGGGGTGACCCAGGAACTGCTGGCCGTGATCACGGCGGCCGACCTGACCCCCAGCGAGGCGAACCTGACGCAGCTGCTGAGCGCGATCCGCAGCATCAGCCGCAAGAGCGCGGGGCTGGGCATTCAGCGCTTTACCGCCAATGGCAGCTTCACCGTGCCGGAGGGCGTGACGAAGATCTGGCTCAGTGGGTGTGCGGGTGGGGGCGGTGGCGGCGCCTGCCCCGGAGGCACGAGTGCGACTGCCTCCGGTGGGGGTGGGGGCGGTGCCGGGCAGCCGGTTATCCGCTTTCCTGTCACCGTGACGCCGGGGCAGGTCATTCCCGTGGTGATCGGCGCGGCCGGGGTGGGTGGCAATGGCGCGGTATTGGCGACCAGTGGGGGCAATACATGGGTCGGTACAGCTGGCTCCCTGTTGTCGCTGTCTGGCGGGAATGGAGGTCCTCCTGGGGTCAATCTCTCTGGTTATGTGCCAGGTCCTCCAGGAGGTAATGGCTTTCCGGCAGGAGGTGATGCTACGGATGTCTCGCCCAATACTGTTGCCGGTATAGGAGGGGCAGGGGCCGGCGGGCCATTCGGTGCTGGTGGAGGTATCGCAAGGTCGGGTACGTCCTCCGGGATTGCAGGTAAGCCGGCCTTTGGCTATGGCGCTGGCGGCAGTGGAGCTGGAGGCTACTACATTGCGGGTTCCGGCCTTGCACAACCTGGCGGGAACGGCGCCCCAGGTTTCATGCTGATCGAGTGGTGAACACATGAGCAAACAAGTTCTTTATTGCGTGACATCGGGGACGGTCATCGAGTGGCAGGACACTGAAGTACTGGCCTATACGGCGACAGCCGAGGGCAACAGAGTCCTGCAGGTGACGGCCGAGCAATGGAAGCAGAAGGAGGCACTGCACTACGTCTTCGATGGCGAGCTGATCAAGGTCGAACAGCCACCGCCTTCGTACGCCCACAGGTGGGACGGTGCTCAATGGACGCTCGACGCCGAGCAGGCGAAACAGCTGGAGCAGGAGGAAGGCGCGCGGCTTTGTGCGCTGCTCGATTCTGCCGCCGACAAGGTTCGTCTCGTGATCGTTGGCGATCCGCTGCGAACCTTGGAGTACGAAAGAGCTGCCACGCAGGCGCAATCCTTCAAGGACGCCGGTTACCCAGCCAAAGCTGTCCCGCTGTTCGTGAGTGCCTGGGCCGTCAAGGGGCGAACGGTCGAAGAGGCTGCCGAGGATATTCTGCGTAAATCCGCCGATTTCAATGACTGTTTGTTGACCCTGCGCACCCTGCGCTTGAAGGCTAAGGAAAAGATCAGGGCGCATGTTGCCAAGGGCAAGATGGAGCAGGCCAGGGCCGTAGCCGACGGTGCAGTCCAGGCGATTCACAACTGCGTTCAGTCTTGAACGTTAAACCTCTTCTAAAGGTTGTCCTTTTCTGACCTGGATCGGACAGCCCTCCCGGACGCCCACGAATCCAGTGGGCGTTTTCATTTTCACTCAAGGATCCCGGTCTGACAGAGCGGGAGGACAACGGTATGGATTATCCAAAAAGTATCCCCAGCGTCGGGCTGGTCAATGGCTGGTTTGTCGACGAGAACCCGCTTTTCGGATCAACGCCAGCTACAGGGGCGAGTGCGTCGGCATTAATCCGGGTTTCGCCCTAGAGCGCCAGATCCAGTGCACCGGTGCCCATGCGAGTGCATACCAATTATGACTAGGAGATAGACGGATGGATTATCCGAAGAGTGTGCCCAGTGCCGGGTTGGTCGGTGGCAAGTTCGTGGACGAAAACCCGCTGACCGGGACCCCGGGATCGCTGATTCCAGCCGATTGGGGTAACGGCGTTACCCAGGAAATTCTCAACGTCATCAAGGCGGCTGAATTGACGCCGGACGAGGTGAAGACTGACCAACTGTTGCAGGCGATCCAGGCAGTTGCCGCCAAAGGCTGGAATCAGGACCTGGCGTTGCCGCTCAATGCCTTGGCATTGCCGACCGTGGCGACGGCCGATGCCCGTGTGGCGGTGACGCCGACCGCGGTTTCGACCAGTGGTGGCAAGGTGTCGATTCCGGCGGGTGTGTACGTCAGCCTTGGTCAGGAGGTGGTGGCCGGCCAATTGGGCCGCTCACGCACCTTCATGACCAGCGCCTGGAGCAGTACGGAGCTGTTGCCCAGCTCTGGGTATTTCCTCAGGGCCCAAGTGATAGGTGGCGCCCTGACGTTTTACATGCAGCGCGGAACCATCTATGACGCGACTCCCGACTCGCTTAAAGGCGTCGTCAATGGCAGCGCCGGTGGCGGCTTTCAGTCGACGCCGCTGGATATGTGCCTGGCTTGGGTAGTCACGGGGGCGCCGGGCACGACGCCAACTGTGCGCCAGATTTACAACCGGGCGCGCCTGAGCTGGAGCCAGACCTTGAATGGGGCGGGCGCTATCTTCCTGCCTCTCGACCCGCATGCCCGTGCCGCGCGCCTGGTTGCGGGCAACCCAACGCCCTCCGCCAGTGCTGTGACTATGTTGGCCTTCCCTCAGGCAGGTTGGCTGGGCGGTAACTATTGTTTCCTGTCACCGGTTTCGACCAGCAGTTGGAACCATGCGGCAGGTTGGACGGACCCTGCCAATCCGACACCTTGCACCTTGTTCACCAACAATGTGGTGGGTGATGTGACGGTCACCTCACTGACCGCCAGTTTCGATCACACCCAGTTGCGGTCCCTTTGGCAGTCTTACCAGGCGGAGCACCTGCTGGGCGCCAATAACGCCGAAAGCGACGAGTTGTTGATGAGTATGGGCATAAAGACCCACCCGATTACCGATTACAGCGCTGGTATTGCCGTCAACTTTTCCAACGCGGTCAACGTTCACCTGTCCTGGGAGCTGATTCGATGAGAGTCATTCAAGAGATGCATCAGTTTGAAGGTGAAATGCGGCCTGTTCAGCCATCGCCCGAGCATGAGTGGGACAGTGCTCAATGGCGGCTTGTCCAAGTGGCAGAAACTTCTCCAGGGAAGGCGGTGATATCCGAGCCGACAGAAACCTCGGTAGCAATTATCGAAGACCCCGTAGAGGACTCGGCAATCCAGGAGCGTAAATGGCGTCAATCCGTTTTAGCGGAAACTCAATGGTTGTTGGCCCGTCATCGCGATGAACAGGAACTGGGGCGTGTGACGATGCTTACGGCCAAGCAATACCTGGAGCTCCTTGAATATCGGCAAGCACTGCGCGACTGGCCCGTTACCACGAAGTTTCCCTTGGCCACTGAGCGTCCCGCCGTTCCGGCTTCGTTAGTGAGCATTTTCAGTTCAGCTAACTGATGGAACACCGTATTTCCTTCAAATAGACCACCTGCAGTCAATGAGCTCCGACACCAAATCAAGAGGGCGTTTGGTTGGCTTATGCAAGGTTCTTTACGGTGCCGGCCAGTGAGTTGGCTAATAAAGAAGTTATCAGGAGTAAGACATTGGATTATCCAAAGAGTGTGCCCAGTGTAGGGCTGGTGAATGGAAAGTTTGTTGATGAAGACCCGTTGGCCGGCACGCCAGGTTCGCTTATTCCGGCAAGTTGGGGGAATAGTGTTACCCAAGAGATTCTCGGTGTAGTTCAGGCGGCGGGTATGGCGCCGGACGAGGGGGCGAATGATCAACTGCTGGGTGCATTACGCAGTCCAACGCTCTTTTCTACACCGCCTCGCTTCGATGTGAGTCGGTCGGTCGCTACTCCAGAGTTTGTACAGCGCGCGCTGGGTAATTACTCCAGCGCTCGAGGAATATCGGAAAGTACGCAACTGACCATTGCCGATGTAGGTTGTTCCATCGGCCTGGGTGGGACTACCGCCTTTACCGTCACCCTGCCAGATGTCTCGACTGTTCCAGATGGCGCGACGATCAGCTTGCATTGTCGTAGTAGCGCGCAGGTGACCGTGGCTAGCAAGAGTGGTGCGCAGATCAGTCCACAAGGGAACTATCTGAACTCCATCGTAATGAGCAGTGGTGAAAGTGCGAATCTGGTCCGGGAATGGGGAGTCTGGACCGTTTATGGTACGGCCAGCCTCAAGTACTCAGCATTGTACGGGGCGCAACTTTCGACGGCGGGTTATCAAAAATATCCGAGTGGCTTGATTGAGCAATGGGTGTTAGGTGGGTCTGACGCCAATGGCGTCATGTCCTTGTCATTACCTATAAAGTTTCCCAATGCAATATTGGGAGGTATTGCTGACGAAGGATACCCATCAGGCTGGGGCGGTGCGAATGTCACGGTCTGGTCGTTTGATTTGAATGCATCAAATACTTCAACAGCTGTTGCCCGTGTCAGATCGGTCGAAGTTGGGACTATCAGAGTTGCCGCGGGTATAACCGGGCGCATCGTTGTGTGGGGGCGATAACCATGAAGATTTATTTCTTTGCGAAAACCCTCGGCTTCGATGTTGTCGCCTCTG
Organism: Pseudomonas sp. SBT1-2; assembly: GCF_028640875.1. Lineage (NCBI taxonomy): Bacteria > Pseudomonadati > Pseudomonadota > Gammaproteobacteria > Pseudomonadales > Pseudomonadaceae > Pseudomonas > Pseudomonas sp. SBT1-2. Next base: position 74,052 of record NZ_JAQZAA010000115.1, read on the forward strand.
CAAACGAGGCTCCACCAGAAGGCGCGGTTGAAATCAGCCAGGCTGAATATGCCGAACTCTTTGCCGGGCAGGGCGTGGGCAAGCGGATTGCGGCCAATGACAACGGCGCGCCCATTCTTGTCGACCCTGCCGGCCCCTCGCCTGAACAATTGATTTCAATTGAACGCGTATGGCGTGACTCGGAGTTGCTCAAGACCGATGCGCTGGTCGCCAGACATCGTGATGAGCTTGAGTCTCAAGCCACCACCACCTTGTCCGATGCGGACTACAGCGCTTTACAAGCCTACCGTTGTGATTTGCGCAGTTGGCCAAAGTCCCGAAAGTTTCCTGCCGTCACAGATCGACCCGTGCTGAGAATGGCTTCCGGCACTACGGGGGCGACGGTGAAAAGAAAGAGAGTGAGAAAGCCGGTGCAGGTGGCCGAGCCCGTTTGAGTTTGTCGACTCCTTATTGGCCTTTGCCGAACGCTGAAGTTTTTTATGTTTAATTTTTATGAGGGCTAGACAGTGGACTACCCAAAGAGTGTACCTAGCGCCGGTTTGGTAAACGGAAAGTTTGTCGATGAAAATCCGATCGCTGGAACGCCAGGATCTCTGATCCCCGCGAGTTGGGGGAATGCGGTCACTCAAGAGATTGTTAATGCAATCGATGCGGCAGGAATGTCTCCTGTGGAGAATCAGAATAATCAACTGACGCTGGCCATCAAAGAACTGGCCAAGCTGGATCCGTTGCAAGCATTTCCGGTTCAGGTCTATCGAAAGAATCATGTGATTAATGGGAACTTCGATATCTGGCAGCGTGGGCCTGCCAACCAGGGGGCCAATATTGGAGGGTATGTTGCAGACCGGTTTCGTTGTGACTGGAACGGCAATGCTGGAGTCAATATTTCGCGTCAGAACTTTACTTTGGGACAAACAGAAGTTCCCAATGAACCACGGTTTTTTCTACGTTGGCAGCAAGTCACGGCCGGTGCAGGGGCCAATACACATAAGATTTCTCAATATATTGAGTCTGTCAGAACTCTAGCCGGAAAGCAGGCAACCGTGACTTTCTGGGCGAAAGCCGATGCAGAGAGAAACATCACGGTGACAGTCACCCAGTTTTTTGGTGGTGGTTCGGAATCTGTGGTCACGACGGTGGGAGTATTTAAGTTGACCAGTATATGGGCGCGTTATACAGCGACTGTGAAAATCCCATCGATTGCAGGCAAAGTCCTGGGCGGTGCGGAGAACGACTCTCTTAGGTTGGCCTTCGATTTGCCATTGAATGTCCTGCAAACAATCGATCTGGCGCAAATTCAACTTGAAGAAGGCGCGATTTCAACGCCTTTTGAATTTAGAACTCCCGCCGATGAGTTGATACTGTGTCAACGTTATTACGAGAAGACACTCAGACAGGACATTCAGCCAGGCGATACATCAAGCTCTGCCGTTGGGGCTCTCATATCTATCGTCATGGAGGGGCAGTCGGGTTCTTCTTCCCAACCCTTGGCGCAGTGGTCTTTCAAGGTAGAAAAAAGAACGACTCCCAGCATTGCCCTGTATAGGATCTCGCAGAGCGGAACGGTTGGTCAGTGGCGCTCCGGGAGCGACACGATTTCGTCCGGCAACGCGCGTCCCTATTCAGTCTCTACACGAGGAGCCTGGGTATATAACTCGGATGTGGCAGTGGCACCTCAGACCTATTACATCCATGCAACGGCAGATGCCGAACTATAGGGATAAAACCATATGAGCTATCAACTGACCGCTAATGGAGTCTATCGCCTTGCCGATTCGGTTTTTATTCCAGAAGACTTGGCCAATCGCGATTGGGCTGCCTACATGCAGTGGCTGAGTTATGGAGGGGAGCCACAAGCGATCACGATCAATGCTGAGTCGGACGGGGCTGAGCGTGTCTGGCGTGATTCGCAGCTGCTACAAACCGATGGCATAGTCGCAAGGCATCGGGATGAGCTGGAGGCAGGGATCGATACAACGATATCAAGCGCTGACTATGAGAACCTGCAAGCCTATCGCCGGGCTTTGCGTAGCTGGCCGGAGTCCTCTGGTTTTCCTTCTGTTGCCGCAAGGCCAATTCTTAATGTTGCTTTGACGGATAGTGCCGGGGCTGCGCCGAAGGCAGGTTTATCTGCTCAGGCAACTCAGGATATTGAGAGGGCTTGGCGTAACAAGATGCTTGAGTCGACTCAGTGGCTGATTATTCGTGACAACGAAGAATTGGAAATGGGTGAAGGGACGACGCTGAATACCGAGCAGTTCAAGGAGCTGCTGGCTTATAGGCAGGCGTTGCGGGACTGGCCTTCAGCTGCTGACTTTCCGGACGCTGAATATCGACCTGTCGAGCCAGCCTGGCTTGAAAGTGTTCTCCAGGAGCGTAAATGACCCTGTTTGTTCTGAACGTCCTCGATGCAGAGGAGGTAGACTGAAATGCCTGTCACCCTTGAAATGATTCAACGCATCATGCCCAACGCCCGCTCCCAAGCGGGCGTTTTTGTTTCTGCGCTTAACACCGCCATGGCGCACCGCTATATCAACACCCCCAAACGCATGGCCGCCTTCCTCGCGCAGGTCGGTCATGAGTCGGGGCAGTTGCGTTATGTGCGGGAGCTGGGCAATGACCAGTACCTGAGCAAATACGACACCGGCAGCCTGGCGGCCCGTCTGGGGAATACCCCGGAGGCCGATGGCGACGGCCAGAAATACCGGGGCCGTGGTCTGATCCAGGTCACCGGTCGCGACAACTACCGGCAATGCAGCCTCGGACTGTTCGGCGACGAGCGTTTGCTGGCGTTGCCGCAATTGCTGGAACAACCGCAGTGGGCCGCCGAGTCGGCCGCCTGGTTCTGGCAGCAGAACGGCCTTAATGAACTGGCTGACCGCGACCAGTTCAACAGCATCACCCGTCGTATCAACGGCGGCTTGAACGGGCTGGAGGACCGCCTGCAACTCTGGGCGCGGGCGCGGGAGGTGTTATGCCAGCCTTCGGCCTGATGCCGCTGTCTTACCGGGCAATGGCTGTCGTCGTACTGCTGGCCGTGGTGGCCGGCGTTGCCGGGACGCTGGCCTGGCAGGTCCAGGAGTGGCGTTTTGGCCGGCAACTGGCGGAGCAGGCCAGGCTGCACGGTGAAGCGCTGAATCAGCTGAACCTGGCGGCCGCTGCCCGGCAGCGGGACGAACAGGACAAACGCCTGGCCCTGGAGCAACAGCTGCAAGCCAGCGACCAAACCCATTACCGAGCCTTGAGCGATGCCCAACGTGATCAAGGTCGCCTGCGCGACCGTCTTGCCACTGCTGATCTGCGCCTGTCAGTCCTCCTCGACGCCCACGACAGCGCCGCCGGCTGTACAGTGCCTGCCACCGCCGCCACCGGCGGCCTGGTTCATGGAGCCCCGCGAGCCCGACTTGACCCGGCGCATGCTCAACGAATTGTCGGCATCACCGATGCCGGCGACCGGGGACTGATCGCCCTGCAGGCCTGTCAGGCCTATGTCAGGGCGCTAGGCCGCTAAACATTTTGATCCGTTGCGTGCCTTGCAAGCGCGTATCGCTCGTGTACGGTAAGACCTCCGCCAGCCCGATCAGGAGAGGACCGTGAACGAAATCACCCAGCTTGCCGCTGAACTTGGCAGGCGCTTGCAGGTTCTGAATACCCACGTCACCACCGCCGAGTCCTGCACCGGTGGCGGGATTGCCGAGGCCATTACCCGCATTCCGGGGAGTTCGGCCTGGTTCGAGGCGGGTTATGTGACCTACTCCAATCGGCAGAAGACCCAGCAACTGGGGGTGCCGGAAGCGCTGTTCGCTTCCGTCGGCGCGGTCAGCCGCGAGGTGGTCGAGGCGATGGTGCGGGGCGCGCAGGGCAAAAGCAGGGCACGTTATGCCGTGGCGGTCAGTGGCGTGGCCGGGCCGGACGGCGGCTCGCCGCAGAAGCCGGTGGGCACCGTATGGCTGGCCTGGGGCGTCGGAGAGGCGGTAACGGCCGAGTGCCGGCACTTTCCCGGGAATCGGGACGAAGTCCGCCGACAAACGGTGAAGGCCGCGCTAGAGGGCTTGCTGCAACATGCCGCGGCAGAAATCTCAAAACAGGGGTAGGCGATCCACGAACGCTGTGGAATAATACTGGCTACTTATACAGGTGTTGGCCGTCAGGCCTTATTGATTACGTGAGGACTTTAATGGACGACAACAAGAAGAAAGCCTTGGCTGCGGCCCTGGGTCAGATCGAACGTCAATTCGGCAAGGGTGCCGTAATGCGTATGGGCGATCACGACCGCCAGGCGATCCCGGCCATTTCCACTGGCTCTCTGGGTCTGGACATCGCACTCGGCATCGGCGGCCTGCCAAAAGGTCGTATTGTTGAAATCTACGGTCCGGAATCGTCCGGTAAAACCACCCTGACCCTGTCCGTGATTGCCCAGGCACAGAAGATGGGCGCCACCTGCGCCTTCGTCGACGCCGAGCACGCACTGGACCCGGAATACGCCGGCAAACTGGGGGTCAACGTTGACGACCTGCTGGTTTCCCAGCCGGACACCGGCGAACAGGCGCTGGAAATCACCGACATGCTGGTGCGCTCCAATGCCATCGACGTGATCGTGATCGACTCCGTGGCGGCACTGGTACCCAAGGCCGAGATCGAAGGCGAGATGGGCGACATGCACGTGGGCCTGCAGGCCCGCCTGATGTCCCAGGCGCTGCGCAAGATCACCGGTAACATCAAGAACGCCAACTGCCTGGTGATCTTCATCAACCAGATCCGTATGAAAATCGGCGTGATGTTCGGCAGCCCGGAAACCACCACCGGCGGTAACGCGCTGAAGTTCTACGCTTCGGTTCGTCTGGACATCCGTCGTACTGGCGCGGTGAAGGAAGGCGACGAAGTCGTCGGTAGCGAAACCCGGGTCAAGATCGTCAAGAACAAGGTGGCTCCACCGTTCCGCCAGGCTGAATTCCAGATCCTGTACGGCAAGGGTATCTACCTGAACGGTGAGATCATCGATCTGGGCGTGCTGCACGGTTTCCTCGAGAAGTCCGGTGCCTGGTACAGCTACCAGGGCAACAAGATCGGTCAGGGCAAGGCCAACTCGGCCAAGTTCCTGCAGGACAATCCGGAAATCGGCAATGCCCTCGAGAAGCAGATTCGCGACAAGCTGCTGGCTCCAAGCGCTGATGTCAAAGCTTCGCCGGTCAACGAGACCATCGATGACATGGCTGACGCGGATATCTGATCGATCCGATGACCGCCGTACTCGATACCCTCGTCGCGGTGCGGCGAACCGCAATGGACCTGCTCGCGCGACGCGAGCACGGTCGAGTCGAGCTGACGCGTAAACTGCGTCAGCGCGGCGCCTGTCCCGAGATGATCGAAACAGCCCTCGACCGTTTGACGGAAGAGGGGCTGTTATCCGAATCCCGTTACCTCGAAAGTTTCGTTTCCTATCGTGCCCGTTCCGGCTACGGCCCCATGCGTATTCGCGAAGAACTCAGCCAGCGCGGTTTGCAGCGTGCCGATATCGAGCTCGCCCTGCGTGAGAGCGGTATTGACTGGCAGGCGCAACTGGAAGAGGTCTGGCAGCGCAAGTTTGCCGGGCATTTCCCGATAGATGCCAAGGAGCGTGCCAAACAAGGCCGCTTTCTGGGCTATCGGGGATATTCGATGGACATGATCGGCCGCTTGTTGAGCGGCCGAAGGGTGGACGACTGACCTGTAGGGCCCGCGAATCGAATGCGCGGGCCGCTGCATTTGCGCTCAAGTGACCTTGATCGGTTCTCTGCTGCGTTGTGACGTCCTGGCCTGATTTACCGCCCAGTTTTCCGGCAGGTTGATGAAGTCGATCAGCTCGCGCAGGCGACCATTGTCGCGGGCGTTGAAGGTGAACGACAGGCGTGCCAGATGGCTGAACTCCGGTTCGTTGTGTTCTTCCACGTTGTAAGCATGTTGATGGAAGCGATCGCTCAGGCACAGGTCGGCGAAAGCCGTCTGCATCTGCTCGAGCGCCGGTTCGCTGAGCTTGTGATTCATGCGAATGACAAACTGATGTTTCAGCCAGCGACTGGAGTGGAAGTTGCTGTAGAACTGGTTGATTTCCTCCACCGCCTCCTCGGTGTTATGCGCCAGGCGCATCAGCTTCATGTCGGTTGGCAGGATGTAGCGGTTGTTCTCGAGCTGGTTGTGGATAAAGTCCAGCGCCCCTTGCCAGAAGGTTCCTCCCGGGACATCCAGCAGCACTACCGGTACCAGCGGGCTCTTGCCGGTCTGGATCAGGGTCAGTACTTCCAGCGCCTCATCGAGCGTGCCAAAGCCACCCGGGCATAACACCAGGGCATCGGCTTCCTTGACGAAGAACAGCTTGCGGGTAAAGAAGAAGTGGAAGGACAGCAGGTTCTCTGTACCGTCCACCGTCGGGTTCGCATGCTGCTCGAAGGGCAGGGTGATATTGAACCCCAGGCTATGATCGCGACCGGCACCTTCGTGGGCCGCGGCCATGATGCCGCCACCGGCACCGGTGATGACCATCAGGTCGGAGCGGGCCAGGGCCGCGCCGAGCTCTCGCGCCAGGCCATACAGCGGGTGTTCGATCGGCGTGCGCGCGGAGCCGAATACCGTCACCTTGCGTCGCCCCTTGAACTGTTCCAGTACGCGGAAAGCGTGTTCCAGTTCGCGCAGGGCCTGCAGGGTGATTTTCGCGTTCCAGCGGTTGAGGTCGTCCTGGGCCATGCGCAGGACGGTGAGAATCATGTCGCGATAAAGAGGGATGTTGGGGCTGTTGGGGGCGATCAGGTTGAGTTGTTCTTCGACCTTGCTGAGATCGATACCGTTGCTCTGAAAATGACGACTGAGGAGGTCATTCGGTTCGTAAGGCATTCAACTTCTCCTTCTGCACAGAACCTTTGACACGAACGAAGCATTCGTTGGCATCCCGACACTGCATGTGTCGCTGTCAGCCCGGCTTTGGCGGCTGATTCGCCAGGGTGGAAAAACCCTGGCGTGGCCAGCGGGCCATCCATACAGGTTCTGCTATTCCTTGATTTAGAAAGCATGTGCACTGCAAGACGCGCTTGGGCAGCCTCCGGATCTACCCAGGAAAATTCAGCATGAACACTTTGAAATCTAGACCTTCATGATGATTCGCGCTGACTTGATCATGGCCCTTGAAAGTCGGGGCTGGCAATCACTTATTGCCGCAGGCGCGCAGTGTTTTCACCGCTTGTCTGAACGAGTACCAACCAGTGGGGGCTCTGATTTACTAAGTTACAGCGCCAGCAAGACAGCTTGGCGTCAAAGGGCAGGATGCACGGGACGGGGTTGTCGCGCAGGTAATGGCGAGTGGGGGCACGGAGGCTGGTCATGCACAAAGTCGTGCTGGATATAGATGCGCAGCTGTATCAACTGCTGAAGTCAGCGGCAGACGCCAATCATCTGACTCTTGAAGAGGAATGCCGACGCCGGCTTGAAGGTGGGGAGCGCCGTTCGAGCTACTTGCAGGCCCTGTTGGCGGAGCTGCGGGCCGATGATCAACAGCGGCGCGCAGCAGGGCACTGAATCACTTTTTCTTCTTCGCCGGGGCCGGGCAGTCCGACTCCTGGAAGCGCGCCGAAGCGACCGGGCGGTTGGTACGGTTTTCGGTGAATTCGTAGCGCATGATTGCGCCCTTGGCCATCAGCTTGCGGTAGTTCGGGTCACGACAAACGCTGGCGCCCAGTTGCAGGTAGACCGCCTTGGGGTTGGCGCGCATTTTTTCAGCGTGTTCGGCCTGGACGCTGAGGTGGTTGATCAGTTCCTTGCCTTCGACGGTATAACCCTGGTCGAGGATGTTCTCGTTGACTTCCCGAGGGGTGCCGACGTTACTTTCCTCGGCGGTTTTCTGCAGGGTCTTGTTCAGTTCGAAGTCTTGCAGCGATGCAGCCTGAGCACTGAACGGCAAGGCCAGCAGAAGGGCGGCGGTGGGAACGATAAAGCGCAACATGAAACTCTCCTGGTTCAGTGACTGATGCTTCGACCAGTCACGCGACTGTGCGTTCAGTGGCGGCGAATTATAGGGGAGCGAGGGTAGGCGGTACAGGTTTGAGCAGAGAGCTCTGATAAACTTGTGCGAATTTTCAGCTTTCCGAGTTCCTTTCGTGTCGATTCTTTCTTTCTGTCAGGGCGGCTTCTAATGAGTCATGCCGTTTCCCGCCTGCGTGCCCAGCGTCTTGCACGTGCGGTCAGGCCTTTTACTGCCCGTGGTTCCCGGGCGGAACGCTGTGCGGGCTGTCGGGTGATTCCCAGCCACTGCATGTGCGCCTGGCGCCCCAAGGTTTCCGCGCAGTCGGCGATGTGCCTGATCATGCACGACGTCGAGCCCATGAAACCGAGCAATACCGGCTGGCTGATCGCCGATGTCATAGAAGACACCATGGCGTTCCCCTGGTCACGGACGGAAGTCGACCCACAATTGCTGGCCTTGCTGGCCGATCCCCAGTGGCAGCCTTATGTGGTGTTCCCCGGAGAGTTCGTCGCGCCAGAGCGGGTGGTGAGCGAAGTCCGCCTGGAGGCGGGCAAGCGCCCGCTGTTTATCCTGCTGGATGCGACCTGGAGCGAAGCGCGCAAGATGTTTCGCAAGAGCCCCTATCTAGAGCACTTGCCGGTATTGAGCCTGGAGCCGGAACAGTTGTCGCGCTACAAGCTGCGGCGCTCCAAGCGCGATGACCATTTCTGCACCGCGGAGGTTGCGGCGCTGTGCCTGGAACTGGCCGCCGACCGGCAGGCCGGCGAAGTGCTGGATGCTTACCTGGATGTGTTCAGCACCCATTACCTGTCGGCCAAGTTCCAGCTTGAGATCGACCCTGATGACGAGACGCACACGCGCCTCAAGCCTTTTCTGTAAAGCCTGAGGCAGGGGTTGGAGTTTTTCCGGCCAGAGTTGTGCCACCAGTATCGCGCTCAGCATCGAGGCACAGTCGCGCAGGGCGCGGGCTTTGCGTGATGGCACTCTTATTAGTTAGCAAGCTAAGATGCTGCACGGCCCGAAGCTTGACCACCCCGGCTTCGCTGGGCATGCTTGGCGCCGATTAGGGCGCGACCGATCCTTGAAACGCCGCATTTTCGGGCTCTTGGCGTTGATCGTGCTCTTTGGGTGCAGCATTCTGGCTGACACCTGTGTTGCCTTGGCGAGGACCGAATGCATCGGTTCTCCCATAAAAAACAGGATCATTTGAAAAATGGCCACATACGAAATCCTGATTGCCGATGACCACCCCCTCTTTCGTAGCGCACTGCACCAAGCGGTGACCCTGGGCCTCGGCCCGGATGTCCGTCTGGTGGAAGTGGCGAGCATTGCCGAACTGGAAGCCCGCCTGACCGAAAAGGCTGATTGGGACCTGGTGCTGCTGGACCTGAACATGCCTGGTGCTTACGGTTTTTCCGGCCTGGTGCTGTTGCGCGGTCAGTACCCGCAGATTCCGGTGGTGATGGTGTCGGCACAGGAAGAAGCATCCGTGATGGTGCGTTCACGTGAATTTGGCGCCAGTGGTTTTATTCCCAAGTCCAGTTCTCTCGAAGTCATTCAACAGGCCGTGCGCAGTGTGCTCGATGGCGATGTCTGGTGGCCGCCGCAGGCCTTCGAACAGGTCAGCGTCTCCGCTGAGGCCAAGGCGGCCAGCGAAGGCCTGGCGAGCCTGACGCCACAACAGTTCCGCGTGCTGACCATGGTCTGCGAAGGTTTGCTGAACAAGCAGATCGCTTATGAACTGAGCGTTTCGGAAGCGACCATCAAGGCCCACGTGACGGCGATCTTCCGTAAGCTGGGGGTGCGTACCCGCACTCAGGCGGCACTGCTCCTGCAACAACTTGAGTCAATTTCCAGCCAGTAACCGGCTATTTCTTCACGCTTTTTTGACTTTGGTTGAACTAGCTTTCCCATTCCTTATTGTTCTAGTTGCCTAATTTATGTCGCCTTTCAAAGGTCAAACCGGTCTTAAACGCATCCTCAATGCCTCGGGATACTCCCTCGATGGCCTGCGGGCCGCCTTCACCGGCGAAGCTGCGTTTCGTCAGTTGGTGCTGCTCAACGCGATTCTGATCCCCGTGTCTTTCCTGCTGAATGTCAGCCGGGTCGAGCGGGCGTTGTTGATTGCTGTCTGCCTGCTGGCGCTGATTGTCGAATTGCTCAATTCGGCGGTCGAGGCGGCGATCGACCGGATCTCCCTGGATCGCCATCCTCTGTCGAAAAATGCCAAGGACATGGGCAGCGCCGCACAACTCGTGGCCTTGAGCATGATCACCGTGGTCTGGGCAGTCATCCTGATTTAAGGAATGCTCGGCAGCACGATCTCGTCGCTGCGTTGCACCCCGGCGGTAAAGGAGCGGCAGAGCTCGAGGAATTCGCGCATCGCCGAGGTCTGGTACTTCTGTTTGTGCCAGATGAAGTAGAACTGCCGGGCCAGGTCCAGGTCCGGCGTCTCTACCGGGACCAGGCTGCCGCGGCGAAAGGCGTCGCGCAGCGCCAGTCTGGAAATGCAGCCAATCCCCAACCCTGACTCCACCGCGCGCTTGATTGCTTCGGTGTGTTCCAGTTCGAGCCGGATATTCAGCGCGCTGCGGTGATGACGCATGGCCTGGTCGAAGGTCAGGCGCGTGCCCGAGCCCTGTTCGCGCAGAATCCAGGCCTCGTGGGTCAGCTCCTCCATGCTCGCATGGCCGCGTTTGGCCAAGGGGTGTTGTGGCGCGCAGAACACCACCAGCTCATCCTCGACCCAGGTTTGCACTTCGATGTCCGGGTGGCTGCAGTCGCCCTCGATTAGACCCAGGTCAATTTCGTAGTGGGCGACCTGTTGCACGATATGCGCAGTGTTCTGCACATGGAGTTTGACCTGGCTCTCGGGGTGGACTTGCATGAAGCTGCCGATCAACAGGGTCGCCAGGTAGTTGCCGATGGTCAGGGTCGCGCCCACCGACAACGAGCCGAAGCCGGATTTGCCGTTGAGCAGGTCTTCGATTTCCTTGGCCTGGTCCAGCAACGCCACCGCCTGGGGCAGCAGCTGTTTGCCCAGGGCGTTGAGGCTCAGGCGTTTGCCGGCGCGATCGAACAACTGGCAACTGGATTGCCGTTCGAGCTCGGTGATCGAAGTGCTCGCCGCGGATTGGGAAAGGGCCAGCAGGCCGGCAGCACGAGAAACGCTCTCTTGCTGGGCGACGGCGACGAATACTTGCAGTTGACGGAGAGTGAATCGCATATCGATATAACCGATAACCCTTATCTTAATAATCCAGTTAACAGATATTGTCGCCGCCATTAGAATGCTGTGCAATTGCGCTCGGCTCGCCTGTCAGAGCGTGCGCTGACAACTTTCCAGGAGTCCCCCGTACATGAGCAACATGAACCACGAGCGTGTCCTCAGTGTTCACCACTGGAACGACACTCTGTTCAGCTTCAAGTGCACCCGCGATCCGGGCCTGCGCTTCGAGAACGGTCAGTTCGTGATGATCGGCCTGCAACAACCCAACGGCCGCCCGCTTATGCGCGCTTACTCGATTGCCAGCCCGAACTGGGAAGAGCATCTCGAGTTCTTCAGCATCAAGGTTCCCGATGGTCCGCTGACTTCCCAGCTGCAGCATTTGAAGGAAGGCGACGAGATCATCATCAGCAAGAAGCCTACCGGTACCCTGGTACTGGACGACTTGAAGCCTGGCAAACACCTGTACCTGCTCAGCACCGGCACCGGCCTGGCGCCGTTCATGAGCGTCATCCAGGATCCGGAAACCTACGAGCGTTTCGAGAAAGTGATCCTGTGCCACGGCGTGCGTTACGTCAACGAAGTCGCCTACCGCGAGTTCATCACCGAGCACCTGCCGCAGAACGAATTCTTCGGCGAAGCGCTGCGTGAAAAACTGATCTACTACCCGACCGTGACCCGCGAGCCGTTCGAGAACGAAGGCCGCCTGACCGACCTGATGCGCAGCGGCAAGCTGTTCAGCGACATCGGCCTGCCGCCGATCAACCCGCAGGACGACCGCGCCATGCTGTGTGGCAGCCCGAGCATGCTCGAGGAGACCAGCGAAGTGCTCAACAGCTTCGGCCTGACCGTTTCGCCACGCATGCGCGAGCCGGGTGACTACCTGATCGAGCGCGCCTTCGTCGAGAAGTAAGCGACTCGCAGCACAGAAAAAGCCCGCGTTGCCTGAGAAGGCAGCGCGGGCTTTTTCGTTTCCGGCCGGCTGTCAGCGCGCTGGAACCACTTCCAGGACCTGGATCAGGCCCGGCTGCGGATAGTGCCAGCGCACGTCCAGGTCCCAGAATTGCGCGCCGTATTCACGCTCTGGAGTGGGTGTCTGGTAGGCCGGGCGCGGGTCCTGGGCCAGGCATTGTTCAATCAGCTCCACCAGCGGCTCCTGCAGGCGTTGAGCGTGCGTATGGGCCTGTTGCAGGGCATTGTCGCTCCATTGCACCGGGATCAGCTCCGGCGCCGCGCTGGCGATGCTGTTGCTCGCGCTGTCGATGATGTCGGCATAGGGCACGTAGGGCTTGATATCGAGAATCGGCGTGCCGTCCAGCAGGTCGATGCCGGAGATCCACAGGCGATTGGCCTCGACTTTGTCCAGCTTGACCACCGACTGGCCGATGCCGTTGGGGCGGTGAGTGGCGCGGGTGGCGAATACGCCCATGGACTTGTTGCCGCCCAGGCGCGGCGGGCGGACCTTGAGCCGCGGTTTGTCTTCCAGCGCCTGGTGAAACAGGAACAGCAGCCAGATGTGGCTGACCTGTTCCAGGCCCTGCACCGCGTCGCCCTGGTCGAAGGGCGCCACCAGCTCCAGCACGCCACGGGCCGCCGGGGCCAGTTGCGGCTGGCGCGGGATGGCGAACTTTTCCTTGAAGCAGGAGCGTACGAAGCCGATGGGGGAAACGCTGTAGGTCATGGTCTGGGGTCGAGACGGGGTAGGGGCCGCCATGATAACCCGCGTTGACCTGTAGCCGCTGCCGCAGGCTGCGGCTACAGGTGGAGTCAGAGGCTGAACCCACCATCCAGCGGAATGATATTCCCGGTCATATAGGCCCCGGCGGTACTCGCCAGGCTGATGGCCAGGGCAGCCATTTCCTCCTCGCGGCCCCAGCGTTTCATCGGGATCAGCGCCGTATCCTCGGCCAGGGCCTGCTCGTCGTTGCCGATATGCTGGGTCATCTTGCTCGGAAAGCGCCCGGGGGCGATCACGTTGACGTTGATGTGCTGGCTGACCAGTTCGCGGGCGAGGATCCGCGACAGCTGGTGCAGCGCCGCCTTGCTCGGGCCATAGGCGTACGCCTGTTCGCCAAAGGAGGAGATCCCGGCCACCGAGCCGATATTGATGATGCGCGCCGGATTGGCCGCGGAGCCCGCCTTGCGCAATAGCGGCAGGAATTGCTGGATGCAGTTGAACACCGAGGTCACGTTCAATTGCATGACCTTTTCCCAGCCCTTGACCGGGTAGCTTTCCAGCGGCGCCCCCCAGGTGGTGCCGGCGTTGTTCACCAGGATATCCAGTTGATCGACCTGGGCTTCGAGGCGGGAGACGAGTTGCTGGATGCCTTCTTCGCTCGCCAGGTTGGCGGACAGGGCGTGGCAGCTGCCCAGGGCCCCGAGCTCCGTCGCGGTCTGCTGGCAGGCCTCGGCATCGCGGGCGCAGACATAGACAGTGGCGCCGGCCTCGACAAAAGCCTTGGCGATCATCTTGCCGATGCCGCGGGTGCCGCCGGTCACCAGGGCGGTACGGCCTTGCAGGGAAAAGTAGGGATGCATGGCGAATCCTGAGGGTTGAGGGTCAGTGCATACCCTAGTCGTCAGTCGCGGTGAGCGGAGCCATTATTGTGTGGGGGAATGAAGGGGCATACAGGGCGGTGGCCGAGGGTGGCCACCGCGGATCGAGGGGGAATCAGCCGCGAATGCGCAGGGTCAGGCCCTTGAGGAAGTTGCGCAGCAACTGGTCGCCGCACGGGCGGTAGTTGGTGTGGCCGAACTTGCGGAACAGCGCGCTCAGCTCGGGCTTGGACACCGGGAAATCGGCGGCCTTGAGGATGGCGTGCATGTCGTCTTCCTTCAGCTCGAAAGCGACCCGCAGCTTCTTCAGGATGATGTTGTTGGTCACCGGCAGTTCGATCGGCAGCGGCGGACGGCTTTCGTCCTTGCCACGCTTGAAGATCACCAGGCCGTCGAGGAAGTGCGCCATGACCTCGTCCGGGCAATGCACGAAACCTTCTTCCTCGTCCTTTTTCAGGTAGCCGACGATGTCGTTCAGGCTCACTTCAAAGCCGGTGAGCTTGATGATCTCGACGACCTTCTTGTCGCTGATGTCGAGCATGTAGCGCACGCTGCGCAGTACATCGTTATGAATCATGTCTACAGTCCTGGTCTGTTCACGTTGAGCGCCGCAGGCAAGCGCGGCGTCTGAATGGGTGTCGGCCTAGAATTTCTCTTTGGCGGACAGGTAGCGCCATTGCCCGACCGGCACCTTGCCGATGGAAACCCCACCGATACGGATGCGGCGAATGGCGACGACCTTCAGGCCTACCGCTTCGCAGAGCTGGGCGATCACGCCCGGTTGCGGGTTCTTCATGGCGAAGCGCAGGCGGTTTTCGTTCTGCCAGCTGGCCTTGACCGGCGGCAGTTCCCGGCCCTTGTAAGTCAGGCCGTGGTTCAGGCGGTTGAGGCCGTGGGCGACCATCTCGCCTTCCACCTCGACCACGTATTCCTGCTCGATCTTGGCCGCATCGGCGGTCAGCTTGCGCAGGATCTTCCAGTCCTGGGTGAACACCAGCAGGCCGCTGGCGTTGGCTTGCAGGTCGGCGCTGGCGGTCAGGCGCAGGAAGTGGCCCTTGAGCGGCCGTTTGCCGAAGCGGTGTTCCTCGGACAGGCTGGCGGCGCCCAGCGACTGCATGGCGCTGTCGACGTCCTGGCCGGCCGGCACGTTCAGCAGCAGGGTCACCGGCTCCGGCGCGGTGGCCTTGGCCTGCGGGTCGAGCTCGACTTTCTGGGTGTCGACCTTGAACTGCGGCTCGTCGATGACCTCGCCATCCACGGTGACCCAGCCGCCCTCGATGAACAGCTCAGCCTCCCGGCGGGAGCAGCCGACGAGTTCGATGAGGCGTTTGGAGAGACGAATCGGGTCAGTCATGACAGGGGCCGTAACAAAAGGGGGCAGGCATTGTACCTGCCCGGCGCCGGTTAATCGCGGGTCCATTTGCCCGCTGTGGCTTTTAGCCGCGCAGTGCCTGCTGCTGGGGCTGTTTCAGACGCATGTGCAGCAGCGGGTAGGGCTGGCCCATGCCGTCGTGCTCGGAGCGGCCGATGATCTCGAAGCCCTGCTTGAAGTAGAAGCCCAGGGCTTGCGGGTTCTGCTCGTTGACGTCCAGCTCGTCGGCGTTCAGGTGTTCGATGGCGTACCTGAGCAATTGCTTGCCCAGGCCCTGGCCACGATGGTCGGGATCGATGAAGAGCATTTCGATCTTGCCGGCGGCGACCCCGGCGAAGCCGGTGATGTGCTGGCGCTGGTCCCGGGTGCAGATCAGCATCACCGCATCCAGATAGCGGTTCAGCACCAGGTTTCTCAGCAGTTCGATGTAGCTGTCCGGCAGGAAGTCGTGGGTGGCGCGTACCGAGGCTTCCCAGACCCGGGTCAGTTCCGGGTAGTCGCTGTGTTTCGGGGTATGGATGACCGAATGATGGCGCATGCCGCCTGCTCCTGTGTGGTGACGCATCCGTGGTCCTGAGCAAACGATAGACGTAAAAAAGCCCCGCATCTCACGAAGAGAGCGGGGCTGTGCGGTTTTTTACGCCTTACAGGACTTCGGCCCACAGGTCGTATTCGTCGGCGTCGGTCACCCGGCACCAGACCTTGTCGCCTGGCTTGAGGTCGCCGGCACCGTCGATGAACACGTTGCCGTCGATTTCCGGGGCGTCGAAGAAGCAGCGGCCCACGGCGCCCTGTTCGTCGACTTCATCGATCAGCACTTCGATTTCCTTGCCGATGCGCTGTTGCAGGCGCGCCGAGCTGATTTCCTGCTGGTGCGCCATGAAGCGCTCCCAACGGTCCTGCTTGACCTCGTCCGGGACCACTTCCAGGTCCAGGTCGTTGGCCGGCGCACCTTCCACCGGCGAGTACTGGAAGCAGCCGACGCGGTCGAGCTGGGCTTCGGTCAGCCAGTCGAGCAGGTACTGGAAGTCTTCTTCGGTTTCGCCGGGGAAGCCGACGATGAAGGTCGAGCGGATGATCAGCTCGGGGCAGATCTGGCGCCAGTTCTTGATCCGGGCCAGGGTCTTGTCTTCGAAGGCCGGACGTTTCATGGCCTTGAGTACTTTCGGGCTGGCGTGCTGGAACGGGATGTCCAGGTACGGCAGGATCTTGCCGGCGGCCATCAGCGGGATCAGCTCGTCGACGTGCGGGTACGGGTAGACGTAGTGCAGACGGACCCAGACGCCCAGGGTGCTGAGGGCTTCGCACAGCTCGGTCATGCGGGTTTTCACCGGCGCGCCGTTCCAGAAACCGGTGCGGTACTTGACGTCGACGCCGTAGGCGCTGGTGTCCTGGGAAATCACCAGCAGTTCCTTGACTCCGGATTTGACCAGGCGCTGGGCCTCGTCCAGCACATCGCCGACCGGGCGGCTGACCAGCTTGCCGCGCATCGACGGGATGATGCAGAAGCTGCAGCTGTGGTTGCAGCCTTCGGAAATCTTCAGGTACGCATAGTGACGCGGGGTCAGCTTGATGCCTTGTGGCGGTACCAGGTCGATCAGCGGGTTGTGGTCCTGTTTCGGCGGCACCACTTCGTGCACCGCGCTGACCACTTGCTCGTACTGCTGCGGACCGGTCACGGCCAGCACGCTCGGGTGCACGTCGCGGATATTGCCTTCTTCCACGCCCATGCAGCCGGTGACGATGACCTTGCCGTTTTCCTTGATGGCTTCGCCGATCACTTCCAGGGATTCGGCCTTGGCCGAGTCGATGAAACCGCAGGTGTTGACCACCACGACGTCGGCGTCCTGGTAGGTGGACACCACGTCATAACCTTCCATACGCAGTTGCGTGAGGATGCGCTCGGAATCGACCAGCGCTTTCGGGCAACCCAGGGAAACGAAGCCGACCTTGGGGTTGGCTGGCGCGGTAGGGGTGGACATGTCTAACCTCGGTATAGGTGTCGGGTCGCTCGGCGATCTGGATAAAACCGCTGGCGACGAACGGGCGCTAGGGGCGCCTCTGATCAAAAAGTGCGCAATTCTAGCGACGGCTGGCGCACTTGACCAGCTTTATGCAGGGAAATACGACGAGTGCTGCGTTATGCTTCGCGCCGTTGCGCCCGGGTGAATTCTTATAGTCAACAGAACGTCTGTAACTGTAAGTAAAAGGGTGCATGCTGCATGGGCATTCACGAGAGTCTTGCAAGCTTAGCGTTGTCTTGAATGTCATGCCTTTTATAAGAAGCCCCGATCTGGGTAGTAGGAGTGGTGGATGGGTCAGGCAAGTAGTCAGGCGGTAGGCAGCGAGCATTCCAGGGCCAGGCCCCTGGGGATGCTGGTGGCGGCGGTCGGGGTGGTTTATGGCGACATCGGGACCAGCCCGCTTTATACCTTGAAGGAGGTATTCGCGGGGCATTACGGGGTTCCGGTCAACCACGACGGTGTGTTCGGCATTCTTGCATTGATCTTCTGGTCGCTGATCTGGGTGGTCTCGATCAAATACGTGTTGTTCATCCTGCGGGCCGACAACCAGGGCGAGGGCGGCATCATGGCCTTGACCGCCCTGGCCCGGCGGGCGTCGACGCCCTATCCGAGGCTGCGGGTGGTTCTGGTCATCCTGGGCCTGATCGGCGCGGCCTTGTTCTACGGCGACAGCATGATCACCCCGGCGATTTCCGTATTGTCGGCGGTAGAGGGGCTGGAGATTGCCTTCGACGGGCTCGAGCACTGGGTCGTGCCGATGGCGCTGATCGTGCTGGTGGCGCTGTTTCTGATCCAGAAGCACGGTACCGATCGCATCGGCAAGCTGTTCGGACCGGTGATGGTCCTGTGGTTCGTGACCCTGGGTGGGCTGGGGGTCTACGGCATCGCCCAGCATCCGGAAGTGCTGCAGGCGCTGAACCCGGTCTGGGGTGTGCGGTTCTTCATCGTGCATCCGGGCATGGGCGTGGCCATCCTGGGCGCCGTGGTGCTGGCGTTGACCGGTGCCGAAGCGCTGTACGCCGACATGGGCCACTTCGGTCGCAAGCCGATCGCCCGCGCCTGGTTCGCCCTGGTGCTGCCGGCGCTGGTGCTCAACTATTTCGGCCAGGGCGCCTTGCTCCTGGAGAACCCGGAAGCGGCGCGTAACCCGTTCTATCTGCTGGCACCGAGCTGGGCCCTGATCCCGCTGGTGGTGCTGGCCACACTGGCCACGGTGATCGCCTCCCAGGCGGTGATCTCCGGCGCGTTCTCCCTGACCCGCCAGGCGATCCAGCTGGGTTATATCCCGCGCATGTACATCCAGCACACTTCCAGCGCGGAGCAGGGGCAGATCTACATTGGCGCGGTGAACTGGGCGCTGATGGTCGGTGTGATCCTCCTGGTGCTGGGCTTCGAGTCTTCCGGCGCACTGGCTTCGGCCTACGGCGTGGCGGTGACCGGGACCATGCTGATCACCAGCATCCTGGTGTCGGCGGTGATGCTGTTGCTGTGGAAGTGGTCGCCGGTGCTGACGGTGCCGATCCTGGTGGGCTTCCTGCTGGTGGACGGGCTGTTCTTCGCCGCCAACGTGCCGAAAATCTTCCAGGGCGGTGCTTTCCCGGTAGTGGCGGGGATTGTGCTGTTCGCCCTGATGACCACCTGGAAGCGCGGCAAGGAACTGTTGATGGAGCGCCTCGGCGAGGGCGCGTTGCCGCTGCCGATCTTTATCAACAGCATCCGTGTGCAGCCGCCGCATCGGGTCCAGGGCACCGCGGTGTTCCTCACTGCACGCTCCGACGCCGTGCCCCATGCGCTGTTGCACAACCTGCTGCATAACCAGGTGCTGCACGAGCAAGTGGTGTTGCTGACCGTGGTCTATGAAGACATCCCACGGGTGCCGACGCAACGGCGCTTCGAGGTGGATTCCTATGGCGAAGGCTTCTTCCGGGTGATCCTGCACTTCGGTTTCACCGACGAGCCGGATGTGCCTGAAGCGCTGAAGCTGTGTCATCTGGACGAACTGGACTTCAGCCCGATGCGCACCACCTACTTCCTCAGCCGCGAGACGGTCATCACCTCCAAGATCGTCGGCATGGCGCGTTGGCGCGAGACGCTGTTCGCCTTCATGCTCAAGAACGCCAACGGCAACCTGCGCTTCTTCAAGCTGCCGGTGAACCGGGTGATCGAGCTGGGGACGCAGATCGAGATGTAAGCAGGCGCGACAGCAGAAGCCCCCGTCACCTCAGTGGTGACGGGGGCTTTTTTGTGGCCCTTGTAGGAGCGAGTTTGCTCGCGAAGATGGCCAATGATAATGCGTAGGCATTGAAGAAATGCGCTGTGTTTGAGTTTTTCGCGAGCGAGCTCGCTCCTACAGAAGAACTGCGGTCAGGCCTGATCTTTGGGCGAGCTGGTCATAAGCTCAACACCTTCACCACGTCATCAATCACGGCCTTGCCCATGGCCGTCAGGTAATGCGCAGCCCAGGCGTGGCGGTCGCTGTCTTTGCTGTAGGCGGCGTCCTCGGCAAAGGCCTTGGCCAGGAACAGCAGGTCGGAGGCTTGGGCCAGGGCGTCGCCAATGGGGACGCCGGCGCTGACGTGGAACAGCGGGCGTTCTGAGCAGTAGAGGAAAGGGGTTAAGCCGACTGTTGTCAGGTTTGAAGATTGGGGCGGATTTGCATTGTTCATGGACCAACTCCTGAATTTGAGGAGCTGCCACGTTCGTTTCCAAGCGAATGGGTGGCAGCTGTACGCAGGTTGGAAAACCGGGAATCCAGGAAACCGGCAGACCCGAAGGTCTCCCACGCACAGCCGCCATAACTGATGGATTGCAGGCGCTAAATTCGCCTGCAATCACTATGGGGTGCTAGTTGCCCAGACTCTTCGGGTTTCCAAGCCCGATCGCTGAATAGTCAGCGACGTCTGGAGCCTATCCCGTCGAAGCGAAGGCCAACAAGGCAGCAAAGTGCTCTAGCGCATCCCCTTACGCAATGTTCGGAGTTTGCCTACAACCTCCGCGGGAGTCATCCGGCATTGCGATGTTTCACCTTCGTTTGGCACCTTGAGGCGTTCCGGCAGCGTGCTGGCGGGGAGGTTCCAACGGGTCGGCCTTGCGTTTTCAGCAGGCGTAAAAAAGCCCCTGCAACCATCAGGCTGCAGGGGCTTTTGATACAACGGCAATCAGATCACTCTTCGGCGACCTTGTCCTTACCCTGGCGTTTCTCGATGACGTTGACCAGGCGCTGGGCCAGGGCCGGGTAGTTCTCGTCGAAGTGGTGGCCGCCCGGCAGCTTCATGGCTTCGCCGACGGCGGTCTTGTCGGTGCAACCGCTTTCGTCGACTTCTTCTTCGCCATAGATGCACACCACCTTGGCCGCTGGCAGCTTGGCCATTTCCGGGCCGGTGGCGGCTTCCTTGCCGGCGTTGCCCAGCCAGCCTTCGACTTCGATCTCGAAGCTGCCGGTGCGGGCGAAGGCCAGCAGGATAATGGCGTCGACCCGCTGCTGCTCGGCTTCCGGCAGGCGGTTGTAGATGGCTGGCAAGACATCGGCGCCGAACGAATAGCCGGTCAGCACGAAGCGCTTGGTGCCCCATTTCTGCCGATAGTGCTGCATCAGTTCGGTCAGGTCGGTGGCGCTCTGTTCCGGGGTCTTGTGCTGCCAGTAGTAGCGCAGGGTGTCGATGCCGACCACCGGGTAGCCGATCTTGGCCATCTCGCCGGCCACGTCGCGGTCCAGGTCGCGCCAGCCGCCGTCGCCGGAGAGGAACAGGGTCACGGTGTCCTTGGCCTGGCCGGCCGGTACTTCGACCACCGGGATGTTCAGGCCGCCGTTGTCCGAACCCACCAGCAGCTTGCGCAACTCGTTGTTCAGTACCTGGGGCAGGTGAATGTCGTAGTCGCTGATGCTGGTGGTGGCATTGGGGGTGTCACGCACGAAGCCGGCGCTTTCGTCATCCGGGTTGTCGTTCCAGGCCACCAGCCAGTGGCCGTGGGCCAGGGTCTTGGGCAGTGGGTCGGTGCAACCCGGAGCCGGGTTAATGGTGAAACCCACCGACACGGCCTGGGCCTTGTCATCGTTCTGGGTGGCGATCCAGCGCCAGGCCAGGGCGGCGCCAGGGCCGATGCCGCTGACCAGGGTCGCCGGGCCCTTGAGTTGGCCAAGGGCGTTCTGCAGGGCTTGTTCCTGCAGCTTGCAATCGTCCTTGGGCAGGATCACCTGGACGATCTGCGCCGCGCCGCCGCGGCTCAGGGCCATGAGTTGAGTATCGGTCAGGGCTTCGTCGGCGAGGACGGCCACGGCGACCCGGGCCTTGGCCTGGGCGGCCGGGGTGACGCGGGTCAGGGTCGAACCATCGGTCTGGGCCAGGTGTTCCAGGGTCGGTTGGGGCGCCGGACGATTCCAGTACCAGTAGCCGCCTCCCGCTATCAGGGCAAACACCACCAGAGTGGCCAGTACATACCGCCAGGAGCGTTGAATCATCAGCGTTTCACCAATCCAGTCAGGCCGCCCGCAATCAGGGCGGCGGTATCGGCCAGTGCCACCAGCGGATCCAGTCCGGCGGGCACGGCCATGTAACGAGGTTCCCAGTCAGGCTGGAATTTGTCTTTGAAACGGCGCAACCCTTGGAAGTTGTACAGCTGCTCACCCCGACGGAAAACCATCGATCCAAGGCGCTGGGTCAGTGGCGCGCCACGCCGGGGTTGCAGGCCCGACAACGGCACCATGCCCAGACTGAAGCGGGCATACCCATGGTTTTTATAATGCTGGATCAGGCCGACCATCATGAATTCCATGGTCAGCTTGGGAGCCTCCGGGTGGGCGCGCATCAGGTCGAGGCTGGCCAGGTCATGGCTGTAGGTCTCGAGCAGGTTGGCGAAGGCCACCGGACGTCCTTCAAAACGAATGATCGCGATACGGAAATGCTTGAGGTAGTCCTCGCTGAAACGTCCGAGGGAGAAGCCTTTCTCGCGGACATTCTTGCCGGTCAGCCAGGCATCGGAAATGACTTTCAGTTCGTCCATCGGCGCGTGCCCGGCCTCATGGATTTCCAGCGACAGGCCGTCCCGGGTGCCACGGTTCCAGGTGTAGCGCAGGTCCTTCATCTCCTTGCCCTTGGCTTCGAGGTCAAAGCGGTTCAGGTCGACCCGGGCTTCTTCACCGAGCTTGATCGCGGTCAGGCCGATGTCCATGTAGTACGGCAGGTTTTCCGCGCGCACCTGGTAGAACACCGGGCGCGCATGGTGGACGTCGCACAGGTCGCGGAACTGCCAGATCATCTCGGCCCGTTGCTGGGTCGGGCCAATCGGGTCGTACAGCGCCACCAGGCTGCGGCCGCGCCGGGCATACATGAGGAAGGCATCGTCGTTGGGGTGGAACAGCAGGGCCTTGTCGCCGGTCAGGGACAGGCCGCCATCGGGCTGGGACGAGGCCATGAGGATCTTCGCCGCGCGGTCCAGTTCCTCGCCATTGGGCAGGTGAATCACCGGGCGCGCGGTGCGCAGCAGCCAGGTCAGGGACACCACCACCAGCAGTACCGCGGCCCCCAGCAGCGAACGCAGACCCCGCGGGGCATCGGCGTCGAGGGTGAACTGCCACCACAGCTGATGGCTGTAGGGCACGTCCTGGTAGGCGAACAGCAGCAGCCAGATCGACGCACCCAGCACACAGACGCTGGCCACCAGGTACAGCGGCGAGAACGGCAGTTCGGTGAGGCGGCTCGGCCGGTAGAAGGAGCGCCGGAAGATCGCCAGCAGGCTGGCGGTCAGGGTCATCAGGCTGGCTTCTTCCCAGTCGAAGCCCTTGAGCAGCGAGAGCACCGCGCCGACCAGCAGCAGGATGGTGGTGAGGATCCAGGCCGCGGACAGGCGCCGGCGCAGGCCCTGGGCCAGCAGCAGGCAAAGCACTCCGACCAGGCTGGCGCCGAAGTGCGAGGCATCCACCAGGCGGTGCGGGATCAGAAAACCGATGTGTTGCAGGCGGGTGTCGATTTCCGGAGTCACGCCGGAAAACAGCAGCACCACGCCGGACAGGAACACCAGTACCGCGAGGATCGGCGCCGCCAGGCCCGAGGCCGCCCGCAGCGATTGACGGGTCTGGAACAGGCGCTGGGCTTCATTGATCAGCAGCAGGACGCAGGCCACCAGCATCGGCAGGATCACGTAGATCAACCGGTACAGCAGCAGGGCGGCGGCCAGTGGCGCCGCGCCGAGCTTGTCGGCGAAGGCGGCCAGCAGAATCGCTTCGAACACCCCGACGCCGCCGGGTACATGGCTGAGCACGCCGGCCGCCAGGGCCAGCAGGTAGACCAGCAGGAAGGCGCCGAAGGGCGGTGCTTCGGGCAGCAGCAGATACAGCACGGTGGCTGCGGCGGCGACGTCGAGGGCGGTGATCAGCAGTTGCAGGAGCGTCAGGCGGCGTCCCGGCAGGCGCAGGGTGCGGCGCCCGGCCTTGACCAGCAGGTTGTCCGGCAATGGCTGTTCGGGCAGGCGGCGCCGGTAGATACCGATGACCAGGATCGCGCAGAGCAGCAATACGGCGCCGGCAATGCTGGCCAGCAGGCCTTCGGAGAGGCGCAGGGCGGCGGACGCGGCAGGCAGGTTGCTCAGGGTCGCCAGGGCCGCGAGCGGTGGCAGGGCGCAACCCAGGGACAGGCTGGCGAACAGCGTCATATGGGCGACGTCGCCAGCGCCCACGCCATGCCGGGCATAGAGTCGGTAACGCACCGAGCCACCGGAGAGCAGCGACAGGCCGATGGCGTTGCCGATGGCAAAGGCGGTGAAGCCCCCCAGGGCCAGGGTGCGCGGCGGCAGGTTCACCCCGGCGTAGCGGCTGGCGGACCATTCGTAGCCGAGCAGGATGACGAAGCCGACCACGGTCGCGGCCAGTGCGCCGAGCAGGGCCGGTTTAGGCACGTCGAGGATCGAGTCATGCAGGGCATACAGATCCAGCTCGCTGAGCAGGTGGCGACAGGCAATCAGGGCGATGCCGAACAGCAGCAGGGTCACGACCATGCCGATCGGCTGGCGATATTTGCTCAACAGTTCCAGCCAGCGCAAGCGGGTGGCCGCAACCGGTTGGTTCGTTGTAACGGTATCGGTGTCTTGTGAGTCAGACGAGTTGGCGCGCATCAATCACCTCGTGGATTGTGCGCGACAGGATGGGGGTATCCAGCCAAGTTACCAATCCCTGCAGAAAAAATAGTTTCAAATATTAACGCGTCTCACCATGGCCCTGCGAGCCCGGACGGCCAGCGTTTTCAAGCGGCAGCCTGGCAATGAGCATAGCGGGTTGGAAAGAGTGGGGGAGGTGACTGACGGTTCACGGGAGATTGCCAGGTCATTGTTGCGAAAAGATTTTTCCGACAGATACAAAAAAGGCCACTCTTTCGAGTAGCCTTTTTTGATGTTTGGTTGCGGGAGCCGGATTTGAACCGACGACCTTCGGGTTATGAGCCCGACGAGCTACCAGGCTGCTCCATCCCGCGTCTGTGTGGCGGCATTCTACAGACGAATGCTGGAGTGTCAACCGTTAATGATCCATTGAGTCAAATAAGTGTTGAATGACTCGCAAGGCGGGTTAAGTCCCGGTGGTGCAAAGGGTTTTGTTTTTTGCGCGACATCGCGCAAGGCATGGCGATAAAAGCGGCGCGCACAAAAAAGGCCACTCTTTCGAGTAGCCTTTTTTGATGTTTGGTTGCGGGAGCCGGATTTGAACCGACGACCTTCGGGTTATGAGCCCGACGAGCTACCAGACTGCTCCATCCCGCGTCTGTGTGGCGGCATTCTACAGAGGATCGCCGGTCTGTCAACCGATCAGGCGAAAAAAACTGTTCTCGTTCAATCGCTTAGCTTGAAAAAGCAGCCTTTGAATCAGCCTCGGGGGCATGCTGCACAAGGCTTTCAGCTCTATTGAAGGGCTCTGGCCGATTGAGGAAATAAATTCATCTTCCGATTTTTCTGGCGCCGGGCAGGAGAAATCAAACTACTGGTGCTATATACAGTTCTCGGTGAGATACTGTCGCCCTGTTTCGTGATCGACCTCTTGCTTCCATGAACTCTGCCTTTATATGACGCAGCGCAAAATCATCCACATCGACTGCGATTGCTTCTACGCCGCCATCGAAATGCGCGACGACCCGCAATTGGCCGGCAGGCCGATGGCGGTGGGCGGCTCGGCGGAGCGACGCGGGGTGATCGCCACCTGCAACTATGAAGCCCGTGCCTTTGGGGTGCGTTCGGCCATGTCCTCGCGGCATGCGCTGACGCTGTGCCCCGACCTGCTGATCGTCAAGCCGCGCATGGAGGCCTACCGGGAGGCGTCGAAAGAGATTCATACGATCTTTCGCGACTACACCGACCTCATCGAGCCTTTATCCCTGGATGAGGCCTACCTGGACGTCTCCGACAGCCCCAACTTTGCCGGCAGCGCCACCCGTATCGCCCAGGACATTCGCCGCCGGGTCTCCAATCAGCTGCATATCACGGTGTCGGCCGGGGTGGCGCCGAACAAGTTCCTGGCCAAGATCGCCAGCGACTGGAAAAAGCCCAACGGCCTGTTCGTGATCACCCCGGACCAGGTCGAGGACTTCGTTTCGGCCTTGCCGGTGAACAAGCTGCATGGCGTGGGCAAGGTCACGGCCGACAAACTGGGGCGCCTGGGCATCGTCAACTGCGAGACGTTGCGCGAATGGAGCAAGCTGGCGCTGGTGCGCGAGTTCGGCAGTTTTGGCGAGCGCCTGTGGAACCTGGCCCGGGGCATCGATGAGCGGCCGGTGCAGAACGACAGCCGTCGGCAGTCCATCAGTGTGGAAAACACCTACGACGTCGATCTGCCCGATCTGCAGAGCTGCCTGGATAAACTCCCGGAGCTGATGCAGACCCTGGCCGGCCGGATCGAACGAATCGACAGCAGTTACCGTCCGGGCAAGCCGTTCGTCAAAGTGAAGTTTCACGATTTTACCCAGACCACGCTCGAACAGGCGGGGGCAGGGCGGGACCTGGAGAGTTATCGGCAGCTTTTGACCCAGGCGTTCAAGCGCGGGGACAGGCCGGTGCGGCTATTGGGGATTGGCGTGCGTTTGCAGGATTTGCGTGGCGGACATGAGCAGCTGGAGTTGTTCAGCCTTTCCTGAAAGCCCAAACAGCCTGTAGCCGCTGCCGAGCTTGCGAGGCTGCGATCGAGGTGGGCGGCATTCCGACGCAGTCCTCGCAGAGCCTGAGCGCGCGGTTTACCAGGAAGAACAGGTTGCCCGGTTTACGGCCGTTGGCCGATCGCAGCCTCGGGGCTCGGCAGCGGCTACAGGTGTGGTGTGCCAGCCTGTAGCCGTTCCAAGTCAATGGGCGCCAGGATCGGCGACCAGGCGGCCGGCGTTCTTGGTCAGCGACTTGAGAAACTCGCTTTGCAGCTCCGGATCGTTGCGGGTCAGCTCGATCAGGCTCTGCTCCAGTTCGCTGGCTTCCTCTTCCAGACCCAGTTCGGAGAGACGCTTGACCCGGTGCACCCACTGGCTCACTTCGTCATCCTCGAGGTCGTCGAAGATCAGGTTGTGCGCTTCCAGCAGCTTGCCGCGCAGGGTGTTGCTGATGGCCAGCGACGAGTCGGAATGCACGTCGTCCTGGGCATCCGCGACGCTGATCTGCAACTGGCCGATGTGGTTCAGGTCCTGCTCGGAAAACGGGCTGTCCAACAGGTTCAGGCGCAGTACACCGTTGCGGTCGGTGCTCAGCTCATGGGTTTCCTTGCCGGCCTTGACCTGCACCGGACGTTCGCTCCAGGGCAGGCTCGAATACTCCACGCGCTTGTCGCGCTGGACTTCATCGATCCCCGCCAGGTTCTGCTGCGCCCGGCCGTGGGACTGCACGTTCATGAACGGGTTGAGCCCGGCCACGCCGTAGCTGATCCAGTCCTTGGTGACGCTGTCCGGCAGGTTGCCCAGGGTAAACACATTGACCACGTTGGCGCCGATACCGGCGACCACGGCTACCGCGCCCAGTGGGATCTCGTAGAGCTCCCGCCAGGGTTGATAGGGCGTGTAGCGATCGTAGCGGCGCGTGACTTCGAACTCGGTGACTTCGAAAGTCTTCTGCTCGTGGATGCGTACCCGGCGTTGCGGCAGCTCAAGCACCTTAGGCTCACCGACATCGATCTGCAGGCTGTGATCGAGCAATTTGCGCTCGACACGTTCCTCGTGCTCGCTGCGTTGCGACATCTGGTTGGCACAGCCGCTGAGCAACAGGGCGCCGCACAAGGCGGCGCCACCGAGGCTTAAGGTGTTTCGCTTGAACATGACTTCTCTATCTGGTTTCAGCGACGGATACGGGCTTGGAGGAAGGACAGCACGTCAGCCACTGGCAGCGCTTGCGCCTCGGCTTCGGTACGGCTCTTGTATTCCAGGTTGCCTTCGGCGAGGCCGCGGTCGCTGACCACGATCCGGTGTGGAATGCCGATCAGCTCCATGTCCGCGAACTTGATGCCCGGGCTGGTCTTCTTGTCGCGGTCGTCCAGCAGCACTTCGAAGCCGGCGGCGGTGAGTTGCGCGTACAGCTTGTCGGTGGCTTCGCGAACCTGCTCGGTTTCATAGCGCAGCGGTACCAGGGCGATCTGGAACGGGGCCAGGGCGTCGCTCCAGATGATGCCGTTCTCGTCGTTGTTCTGCTCGATGGCCGCAGCCACCACGCGGGACACGCCGATGCCGTAGCAGCCCATTTCCAGGGTGACCGGCTTGCCGTTCTCGCCCAGCACTTCGCACTTCATCGCCTTGCTGTACTTGTTGCCCAGCTGGAAGATGTGCCCGACTTCGATGCCGCGCTTGATTTCCAGGGTGCCCTTGCCGTCCGGGCTCGGGTCGCCGGAGACGACGTTGCGCAGGTCGGCCACGGTTGGGACCGGCATGTCGCGTTCCCAGTTGAAGCCGAAATAGTGCTTGTCGTCGACGTTCGCGCCGATACCGAAGTCGCTCATCAGGGCCACGGAACGGTCGACGATGATTGGCAGCGGCAGGTTCAGCGGGCCCAGGGAGCCGGCGCCGGCGCCGATGGCGTCACGCAGTTCGGCTTCCGAAGCCATGACCAGCGGGCTGGCGACGCCAGGCTGGTTGGCGGCCTTGATTTCGTTCAGCTCGTGGTCGCCACGGATGATCAGGGCGATCAGCTTGCCGGCTTCCTCGGCGTGCACCACCAGGGTCTTGACGGTCTTTTCGATCGGCAGGTTGTAGCCTTCCACCAGCTGCGCGATGGTTTTCGCATCAGGGGTGTCGACCAGGCGCAGTTCTTCGCTTGGCGCCGGACGCGAGGTTTCCCGTGGCACGGCTTCGGCTTTCTCGATGTTCGCCGCGTAGTCGGAGCCGTTGCTGAAAACGATGTCGTCTTCGCCGGACTCGGCCAGTACGTGGAATTCGTGGGAGCCGGCGCCGCCGATGGAGCCGTTGTCGGCTTCGACCGGACGGAATTTCAGGCCCAGGCGGGTGAACACGTTGCAGTAGGCCTGGTGCATGCGGTCATAGGTGATCTGCAGCGATGCCTGGTCGGCGTGGAAGGAGTAGGCGTCCTTCATG
Source organism: Pseudomonas sp. SBT1-2 (assembly GCF_028640875.1). Taxonomy (NCBI): domain Bacteria; kingdom Pseudomonadati; phylum Pseudomonadota; class Gammaproteobacteria; order Pseudomonadales; family Pseudomonadaceae; genus Pseudomonas; species Pseudomonas sp. SBT1-2. The sequence goes on from NZ_JAQZAA010000115.1 coordinate 102,751, forward strand.
ATGAACTCGCGACCGCGCATCAGGCCGAAGCGTGGACGGATTTCATCGCGGAATTTGGTCTGGATCTGGTACAGGTTGATCGGCAGCTGCTTGTAGCTGCTCAGCTCGTTGCGGGCCAGATCGGTGATCACTTCTTCGTGGGTCGGGCCGGCGCAGAAGTCGCGACCGTGGCGATCCTTGAAGCGCAGCAGTTCAGGGCCGTACTCCTCCCAGCGACCGGATTCCTGCCACAGTTCAGCTGGCTGGGTGCTCGGCATCAACACTTCAAGCGAGCCGGCGGCGTTCATTTCTTCACGAACGATGGCTTCGACCTTGCGCATCACCCGCAGGCCCATCGGGAGCCAGGTGTACAGGCCCGAGGCCAGTTTGCGGATCATGCCGGCGCGCAGCATCAGCTGATGGCTGATTACGACCGCATCGGAAGGCGTTTCTTTCTGTGTGGCGAGCAAAAATTGACTGGTGCGCATGGTAGGCCGTTGTCGGTTGCTGAAGACTAGAAATGACGAAGCATTGTACGGGCGAGAACCGTTGGCGTACAGGATTGCGGCCGGGGGAGGTCGGGGCGCCGGATGAATGCCGGTATGCCCCGGGGTTTCCTAGGGTTCTTCGCTGATCGCAGTAGCGGGTGGAGGCGCGGGTGGCGTGGCTTCGGGCGCTTGCGGCGGTTCGGCGCGGCGGCTTTCCTGGAACCAGTGCAGGGCGATCAGGATCAGGGTCGGCACGCCGAGCAGAGCGGTGATCAGGAAGAAGTCGTGATAGCCGAACTTTTCCACCATGACCCCCGAATAACCGCCGATCAGGCGCGGCAACAGCAGCATGATCGAGCTGAGCAGGGCGTACTGGGTCGCCGAGAACTTCAGGTTGGTCAGGCTCGACAGGTAGGCGACGAAGGCCGAGGTGGCCAGGCCCGAGCTGAAGTTGTCCAGGGAAATGGTCACCACCAGCATCTGCAGGTTGGGGCCCATGTCAGCCAGCATCAGGAACAGCAGGTTGGTCGCGGCCGAGGCGGCGCCGCCGATGAACAGGATCGGCAGGATGCCGAAGCGCACGATCAGCAGGCCGCCCATGCCGGCGCCGACCAGGGTCATGATCAGGCCGAAAATCTTGCTGACGCTGGCGATCTGGTCCTTGGTGAAGCCCTGGTCGATGTAGAACACGTTGGCCATCACGCCCATCACTGTGTCCGACATCCGGTAGGTGGCGATCAGGCCCAGCAGCAGCAGGGCTTGCCAGCGGTAGCGCAGGATGAAGTCGTTGACCGGCGTCAGCACCGGGGCCAGGCCGCGGCGACCCATGGCCGACAGGCACAGCGCGGTCAGAATGGTGTAGAGAATGGCGCGCAGGAACGCCCGGTCTTCCAGCAGCAGGTCCAGCAGGCTGACACCTTCGAACAGCACGCTGGCGAAGTCGGTGTTGTACAGCTGGGTGAACATCGCCGGCACGGACACCAGCAGCACGATCAGCACGAATACCGACACCAACTGGTGCAAGAAGCTGTAGCGCCCGGCCGACAGCTGGGTGCGCAGCGGCACCGGCGGTTCGCGCATGAACAGGGTGGTCAGCAGGGCCGGGATCATCAGCACGCCGAACAGCACATAGGTGCCGGTCCAGGCCGAGTGCTTGTAGCTGAAACCGGTGGAGCCGAAACCTTCGGCAAAGAACAGGGCGCCAGCGGTGGCCAGCAGGGCGGCGACGCGGTAGCCGGACATATAGGCGGCGGCCAGGGCAGCCTGGCGGCTGTCTTCGGCGATTTCCAGGCGGTAGGCGTCCACCGCGATGTCCTGGGTGGCCGAGGCAAAGGCGACGATAACGGCAATGGCGATCAGCCAGGACAGGTGCTTTTGCGGATCGCAGAAACCCATGCCGATCAGCCCGAGCAGCACCAGCGATTGCGCCAGGACCAGCCAGGAGCGGCGGCGTCCGAGTTTGCCCAGCAGGGGCAGGCGCCATTGGTCGAGCAAGGGCGACCAGACCCATTTGAAGGCGTAGGCCAGGCCGATCAGGCTGGCGTAGCCAATGGTCTCGCGGGCCACACCGGCTTCGCGCAACCAGACTGAAAGTGTCGAAAACACCAGCATGTAGGGCAGGCCGGCGGCGAAACCAAGCAGCAACAGCACGAGCGTCGAGGGGCTGGCATAGGCGGCGAGCGCGGCGCGCCAGGTTTTACGGGGCATGGGCTGGAGTCTGCCTCAAGAATTACGGAAACAAAGCGCGCACTCTAACCGCTGTGCTCTACCGGACGCCAGCCATGGCGCCGAATATCCACACGATTGTTCAGGATCGAGACACCTTCCATACGCAGTCGCGCGCGCTGTTCGTCGCCCGATGCACTGCCCACGGGCAGGCTGATGCGCCCGCCCGCGCCCAGTACGCGGTGCCAGGGCAGGGTGGTGTCGGCGGGCAACCGGCTGAGGGTTCGTCCCACCCAGCGTGCGGCGCGACCCAGGCCCGCCATTTCCGCCAGTTGCCCATAGCTGACTACCTTGCCTTCCGGGACTTGGGCCAGGGTCAGGTAGAGCGCCGTGCGTCGGATTTCGGCGGGGCTTTGGTCGGCGTCGAGCGGTTCGATCACGTTCGGGTTTCCTGATGCAGGCCTGTAAACCGTCTGTAGGACAAAGGGTTTATTAACCGTTGAGGATTGAACTCACTATAGATAGTCGAGTCAGTCCCTACCTGAGGTTTTATTCATGTGGATAATGCCGGTTTTTTTCGCAAACTCGAGTCCTGTATCTGTTTATGTTGTCCAGAACCCTGCTGTGCCTTGCCGTTTTCAGTACCTCCACACCTTTACTCGCCGATACCGTCTGGTTGAAGAACGGTGACCGTCTGACCGGCAAGATCAACGTGTTCGATGGTGGCAAGTTACTGATCCAGACCGAGTATGCCGGGGCCATCCCGATCGACTGGAAGCAGGTCAAGACGCTGGAGAGCGATCAGGAGCTGCTGGTCAAGCAGGACGCCTACACCGGCGAGAAGGCCAAGTCCCTGCACGCGGCGGAAGACGGCAAGGTCACCCTGGCCAATGGAGAGACGCCGAAGACCGTCGAACTGGCGAGCATCCAGCAGATCATGAAGCCCAAGCCAGTGGTCGAGGATCTGGTGTGGAAGGGCAATGTCGACATGGCGCTGGACTATCAGCGGGCGGAAAAGGACACCGACGACTACGACATCGACTTCAAGACCTCGGCGCGCCACGGCAAATGGCGACACACGGCGGAAGGCGAGTACAACCGCGAATTCCAGAACGATGTCGTCACCACCGACAACTGGCGCGCCGAATACGCGCTGGACCGCTTCCTCACCGATAAGTGGTTCTGGCAAGGGCGGCTGAACTACAAGCGTGACAAGGTCGAGGATCTGGCCCGCCAGCGTGTGGTGGGTACCGGCCCGGGTTACCAGTTCTGGGATAACGAACTGGGGGCGTTCTCCCTGGGTTCGCTGCTCAACCGCACCGACTACGAGTACAAGGATGGCGGCAAAGACAACTTCTATTCGCTGGCCATGAAGTGGGACTACAACCGTTACCTGATTGGCAAGCGGGTCGAGTTGTTTACCAATGGCGAGGTGGGCAGGCCGCTGTCCAATATTGCCGATTATGCCCTGGATGCCGAAATCGGCCTGCGCTACAAGGTCACGGAGTGGGCGTCGCTCAACCTCAAGGCCGAACGGGACATCATCAGTGGCACCAAGGAGAGCGATCTCAACAAGACCCGTTACACCGCGGGGTTTGGCGTCGCCTGGTAAGCTCGCAGGCCCTGAAATGAAGAAGTCCCGCGGTTTGCACCGGCGGGACTTTTTTGTTTGGCAGCGCCAGAGTGCTGTCTCAATAGCGCTGTGTCATGCCCGGCTCAACTGCATGCGCCTTGACGGGCGCCTGTCTGGTACTGGCATTCGCTCTGCAGGCTGCCGTCCTGGTTCCAGAGGCGCATCCAGCCATGCTCTTTGCCATCCAGGTAATCCGTAGATGATTCCATCTGACCGTTTTCGTACCAGGTAACGGCAGGGCCTTCGAGTTTCGCGTCCTTGTAGATCTTGTGATCCTTGAGCTGGCCGTTGTCGTACCACGCCTTGAAGTCGCCCTGCTCGCGGTGCTGTTCATCCCATTGCCACTGGAGGGTTTGCGCGCCCTGTTCGTTCCAGAGGGCATAACTGCGCTGGGTGCCGTGTTCGTCGTTGAATTGTTTCTGCTTTACCTTGCCGTTGGGGTGGTACTGGATTTGCCAGCCCACGGGCTGGTTGTCGACGAAATCGACTGTGCTTTCCAGGGTGCCGTCAGGGTAGTAGGACGGGCTCGGGCCGACTTTCTTGCCGGCAACGAACTGTCCGCTGTCTTTGATCTGGCCATCCGGGTAGTAGCTGATAGCTGGGCCGTCCGGCAGATCTGCACGGTAGCTGATGCGCCCGACCCGCTTGCCGTTCTCGTCGTACTCCAGGTATTCGCCGTCGACGCGTTTGCCCTGGCGCCAGTTGTAGGAGTCGGCGACTTTGCCATTGTCGTGATAAGTGCTCTGCCAGCCCTCGAGGAGACCGTCCCGATAGTTCGAGCGTTTAACCACGACACCGCTCTCGGAGTAGGTCAGCGCCTCGCCCTGACGTTTGCCATTGAGGTCATAACCAACGCTGTGGCGGACTTGTCCGTCCGGGTAGTAGGTTTTCGAGGCGTGAACAGCCTTGCCCGAAACGAAGTCCTCGGCGCTGACGAAATAGTCCCGGCGCAGGGTGCCTGACTCGACGTAGAAGATTTTTGCGTTCCAGGCCTTTTGCCGGTCGTCGTAGCTCATCGGCATCGTCAGGAAATACGAGGCCTGGCCTTGGCCTGTCGGCGCATAGTGTTCGTCGAGGTAGAGCTTGCCGTCGACCAGGGAGGCTGTCAGTTCAGCGCACTCCTGGGCGGTGCAGGGCCGGACTTTTTCGAAAAAGGCTCGTTTTCCGTCGCAGTCTGAAAGTGTCAGCAAAAGTGGGGTCTGGTCATCGATCAACTGCTGGATTTCTTCCAGGATCTGGCCGAACGACTCCGCGGGGATGCCTGAGGATTCCGGCGTGAGGTAAACCTCGTTGCTGCCGCAACGATGGGCGCTGGAAAGCTCCAGCAGCACTGCGCGCCGCAACTCGGGTTGTTGTGTCGAGTCCTTGGCAATGTAGCTGGCGTTGCTGTCGATGCCGACGATGACCGTTGGATGGTCGGGGCGAGGTGTGGCGTTGAGTGCGAGAGGGAGGGCGAGAGTGAGCACCGCTGCGCTCAACAACTTCCAGTGTCTGAACGGCATCCTGCTATTTCCATATGATTGTCCGAGGGGGCGGATCATATAGCGTGGGTGCCATTAAGCAAAAACATCCGGGCACAAAAAAGCCCCGCTTTGAGGGCGGGGCTTTTTACTGTTTCAGTACAAGTTAGATAACTTGAACTTCTTCAGCTTGCATGCCTTTCTGACCGCGGGTAGCGATGAAAGAAACCTGTTGGCCTTCTTTCAGGCTTTTGAAGCCGTCGGATTGGATAGCTTTGAAGTGTACGAACAGGTCGTCACCGGATTGTGGAGTGATGAAGCCGAAGCCTTTTTCATCGTTGAACCACTTAACGGTACCGGTTTGGCGATTAGACATGGTGTATCTCCTTGGACAAAGTTAACTGCGACTCAGGAAAAGCCCTGGCCGAGACTGAGTGCAAAGAGCAGGAAAAATTCTTGGAGATGGTTGGATCGAAATTCAACATCGTGTAGAGATTCTCAGTGACACAAGCAGCACAGTGGCGCCACCTTAACCCTTTTTCCGGAACCTGCCAATGTTCTTTGCCAAGGATTCGCGCTTTTAGTGACTGGCGGTGCCGTACATAGCCTCCAGCCCGCAAGTATTGCGGCTTTCAGCGAGAAAAGCGGTGCAGACTTTGAACCCGCAGGCGCACCCCGGTAAGATGCCGGACAGATTTTTTCCACCTCGCTATTTCAGGACACCCGCCATGAGCATCAAATCGGACAAGTGGATTCGCCGCATGGCGCAAGAGCACGGCATGATCGAACCTTTCGTGGAGCGCCAGATGCGTGGCGAAGGCTCGGATCGGCTGATTTCCTTCGGTGTCTCGAGCTACGGCTACGATGTGCGTTGCGCCGATGAGTTCAAGGTGTTCACCAACATCAATTCGGCCACCGTCGATCCGAAAAACTTCGACGCCGGCAGCTTCGTCGACATCAAGAGCGACGTGTGCATCATTCCACCCAACTCCTTCGCCCTGGCCCGCACCGTCGAGTACTTCCGCATTCCGCGCAACGTGCTGACCATCTGCCTGGGTAAAAGCACCTACGCCCGTTGCGGCATCATCGTCAACGTCACCCCGCTCGAGCCTGAGTGGGAAGGCCATGTGACCCTGGAATTCTCCAACACCACCACCTTGCCGGCGAAGATCTACGCCAACGAAGGCGTGGCGCAGATGCTGTTCCTGGAGTCCGACGAAGAGTGCGAAGTGTCCTACAAGGACCGTGGCGGCAAGTACCAGGGCCAGCGTGGCGTGACCCTGCCGCGTACCTGACTCCGTCGTCTGACGAATAGCGGGAATTCCTCAGCGGGCAGATACTCTAACCAGAGGACTGCCCCGGTTTGCGCACAGCGGACCGTGCTTAGCTCAGGAGTGCCCCATGAAGATCGATCCGCTTATAAGCGCCACACTTGCCAGACTTGAGCCCAATCAGGTCGGCGTCCTGGCCTGGTCACTGCTGGCGCACCCCAGTGTGGCAGGCGGCATTCCCGGTCAGCCCGACCCGGATACCCCGCAACCCGCCGAGCCGACCGAACCAGGCGAGCCGACCTTGCCGGACGAGCCTCCTCCCGCTCCTGTCGCCTGATTGACGCTACCCCCCAGAAAAAGGCCAGCCCGCCGAACCTCATCGAGGTCCCGGCGGGCTGGCCTTTATCCATAGGGCTTACTTCAGGTTACCGCTGAGGAACTGCTGCAAGCGCTCGCTCTTCGGATTGCCCAGCACCTCTTCCGGCGCGCCTTCCTCTTCCACCAGGCCCTTGTGCAGGAACAGCACCTGGCTCGACACCTTGCGGGCGAAACTCATTTCATGGGTGACCATGATCATGGTCCGGCCTTCCTCGGCCAGGCCCTGGATCACCTTGAGCACTTCGCCCACCAGCTCCGGGTCGAGGGCCGAGGTGGGTTCGTCGAACAGCATCACTTCCGGCTCCATCGCCAACGCCCGGGCAATTGCCACCCGCTGTTGCTGGCCACCGGAGAGAAAGGCCGGGTACTGGTCGGCCACCCGGGGGAGCAGGCCGACCTTGTCCAGGTAGCGCCGGGCGCGCTCCTCGGCGTCCTTCTTGCTGACGCCCAGCACCCGGCGCGGGGCCATGGTGATGTTCTCCAGCACCGTCATGTGGCTCCACAGGTTGAAATGCTGGAACACCATGGCCAGGCGCGTGCGAATCCGCTGCAGTTCGTCGGCGTCGGCCACGTGCATGCCGTGGCGGTCCTTGACCATGCGGATCGGCTGGCCGTCCAGGCTCATGGCGCCGTCGTCCGGGGTTTCCAGGAAGTTGATGCAGCGCAGAAAGGTACTTTTACCCGAGCCGCTGGCGCCGATCAGGCTGATCACGTCGCCGGTCTTCGCCTTGAGCGAAACACCTTTGAGCACTTCATTGTCGCCGTAGCATTTATGCAGGCCTTCAATGGTCAGTTTGTACATGGGGCATGCATCCTCAAGGCGAAAGTAGGTAGCCGCTGCGATAGGCTTCGCGGCCGGCGACATGGGCGATCACCATGCCGGCCGTGGCCATGCGGCGCAGCGAGCGGGCGTAGAGCAGGCCGGCGCAGCTGCAATGAACGGGGGTGACGCGATCGTTGATCGGGTCGATGACTTCGGCCACCTGTTGCCCGGCTTCCAGGTACTCCCCGGGCAGGGCGGTGAACACCAGCAGGCCGCCCACGGGCGTGGCCACCGGCTCCACGCCGGCCAGCGGGGTGGCCGGGTAGGGCAGATCGGGCAGGGGCGGAGCCTCGCCGGCGATGGCGCCGAAATGGCCCAGGTAATCCAGTATGGCCTGGCAATCCCGGCTGGCCAGGTTGTGGTTGACGTCGCCCTGGCCGCGCAGCTCGACGGTGACCGAGAAGCTGCCCAGGGGAATGGCGAAGCGCTCGCCGAAACGCTGCTGCAATTGCCACCAGAGCAGGGTGAAGCATTCGTCGAACGACTGGCCGCCGGAGTCGGTGGCCAGCAGGCTGGCTTGCGAGCCGATGTAGCGGGCCAGCGGCTCGACCTGCGGCCAGGCCTCGGGCGTGGTGTACAGATGGGTTACGGCTTCGAAATCGCAGTGCAGGTCCAGCACCATGTCCGCGTCGCAGGCCAGGCGCTGCAAGGCCAGGCGCTGGGACTGCAACTGAGTGCCGGCGGTCTGCCGGGCCAGGGCGTCGCGCAGGCTGGCGCGGATGATTTCGCGGTTGTGCCGTGGGTCGTCGCCCAGTTGGCCTTCGATGTCGTTGCCGACTTCTTCGCCGAGGTCGAGGAACCAGCGGTTGAAGTTCTGCCCGCTTTCCAGCTCGTAGCGGCCCAGCGGCACGTCCATCAACACCTGTTCCAGGCCGGCCGGGTTGGCCACCGGCACCAGGACGATTTCGCTGCGCAGGCGGCCCTGGGCCTCCAGTTCCGCCAGGCGCGCCTTGAGGTGCCAGGCCACGAGCATGCCCGGCAGTTCATCGGCGTGCAGCGACGACTGGATGTAGATCTTGCCTTCGGCCCGCTCGGGGCCGAAGTGAAAGCTGTGGATCTGGCGCGAGGTCCCCGGCACCGGGGCGAGCAGATCATGAGTCTGTTGGCGCATGGATGATGATTTGCCTTGTTCTAGTGGGTCGGCCCGAGGAAGGCCAGCCAGCGGCGTTCGGCGAGACGGAACAGGCCGACCAGCGCGAAGGTCACGGTGAGGTAGATCAGCGCGGCGATGCCGAAGGACTCGAAGGTCATGAAGGTTGCCGAGTTGGCGTCGCGGGCGACTTTCAGCACATCCGGGATGGTCGCGGTGAAGGCCACGGTGGTCGAGTGCAGCATCAGGATCACTTCGTTGCTGTAGTAGGGCAACGAGCGGCGCAGGGCCGAGGGCATGATCACGTAGGCGTACAGTTTCCAGCCGCTGAGGCCGTAGGCCTTGGCCGCCTCGACCTCGCCATGGGCCATGCTGCGGATCGCCCCGGCGAAAATCTCCGTGGTGTAGGCGCAGGTGTTCAGGGCGAAGGCGAGGATGGTGCAGTTCATCGCGTCGCGAAAGAACGCATCGAGCATGGGCTGGGCGCGGACCGCGGCGATGCTGTAGATCCCGGTGTAGCAGATCAGCAGCTGGATATAGAGCGGCGTGCCGCGAAACAGGTAGGTGTAGAACTGCACCGGCCAGCGTAGGTAGAGCTTGGGCGAGACCCGGGCGATGGACAGCGGGATCGACACCAGGAAACCGATGAAGATCGAGGCGCTGAGCAGCCACATGGTCATCGCCAGGCCGGTGACGTTGTAGCCGTCGCTGTAGAGGAAGGGTCTCCAGTATTCCTGCAGGAGCTCGATCATCGCACCGCCTCCCGCGAGCCCGCGGCATAACGGCGTTCGAGCCAGCGCAGGACAATGTTGGAGGCGCTGGTGATGACCAGGTAGATCAAGGCCGCCAGCACCAGGAAGTAGAACAGCTGGTAGGTGCTCTTGCCGGCATCCTGGGCCGCCTTGACCAGGTCGGCCAGGCCGATGATCGACACCAGCGCGGTGGCCTTGAGCATCACCATCCAGTTATTGCCGATACCCGGCAGGGCAAAACGCATCATCTGCGGAAACACCACGAAGCGAAAACGCTGGCCACGCTTGAGGCCGTAGGCGGTGGCGGCTTCGATCTGCCCGCGCGGCACGGCGAGGATGGCGCCACGGAAGGTTTCGGTGAAGTACGCCCCATAAATGAAGCCCAGGGTGATGACCCCGGCGCTGAACGGGTCGATCTCGATGTATTCCCATTCCATGAAGTTGGTGAAGGTGGTCAGCCAGGTTTGCAGGCTGTAGAAAATCAGCAGCATCAGCACCAGGTCCGGTACGCCGCGGATCAGCGTGGTGTAGAGCTGGGCGGGCAGGCGCAGCAGGCCCAGCTGCGAGAGTTTGGCGCTGGCGCCGAGCAGGCCGAGCAGGACGCTGAGTAACAGCGACAATACCGAGAGTTTGATGGTCATCCAGGTGCCTTCCAGCAACAACGGACCGAACCCCTTGAGGCTGAAGGCGGAAAGCCCAAGGGTTTGCAGAAGTTCTTCGAACATAAATCAGAGACCTGTGGCGATAAAAAAGGCGCCCATCGAGGATGGGCGCCAGGACCTTATTTACCGCTGTAGAGATTCAGATCGCCAAAGTGCTTTTTCTGAATGGTGGCGTAGGTGCCATCGTCGTGTAACGCTTTGATACCTTTATCCAGAAGGGCCTTGAGCTCTTTGTTACCTTTGGAGATACCGATAGCTGTCTTGGACGGCAGCAGCGGGCTGTCCACCGGTTTGCTCACCTCGTAGTCGGCGCCCTGTGGCGACTTCAGGAAGCCCAGTTCGGCTTGCAGCATGTCCTGGATCGACGCATCGAGGCGCCCGGAAATCAGGTCGGCATACACCTGGTCCTGGTTCTGGTAGGCCTGGGTCTTCACCCCGGCCTTGTCCAGCACGGCCTTGGCGTAGGCTTCCTGGATAGTGCCCTGCTCGTAGCCGACGGTTTTGCCCTTGAGCGATGCGGTGTCTTCGGTCAGGCCGGAACCTTTCTTGAACACGAAGGAAGTCGGGCCGGAGAACAGTTCGTTGGAGAAGTCGATGACTTTCTCGCGGGCCGGAGTGACGGTCATGGACGAGATCACACCGTCGAATTTATTGGCTTTGAGGCCCGGGATCATGCCGTCGAAGTCGCTTTCGACCCATTTGCACTTGACCTTCAGTTCGGCACAGATGGCATTGCCCAGATCGATGTCGAAGCCGACCAGGCTGCCATCGGCGGCCTTGGATTCAAAAGGTGCGTAGGACGGGTCAACGCCGAAGCGCAGTTCCTTGTATTCCTTGGCCAGCGCGGAACCGGCGGCCATGCAGAGAGCCAGTGCAGAAAGGGTCAGCAATGCTTTTTTCATTATTAAATCCCTAAAAACCAATATGAGCGCTTGTGGCGCATTAGTACTGTTACTGCAACGCGTCAGACTTAATGAAAGTAGCAATTTCCGAACCAGAGTCCCGAACAACTGTTTTAAAAGGTGGTGCCAGAGCCTGCCGTGCGTCGGCCGCGCCCCAAAAAAGAGCGTGTGGGAAGCCTTGCATCAATAGGGCGCGTGGGCGATTTCGCGCAGGAAAGGGCGTGGCTGCCGGGAGCGTGGCAGGCCTGGATCGGCGAGGGGAGTGAAGCGTTACCGGGCTCAAGCCCGCCCCTTGTGGAGAGGGGCGGGCTGGCCGGTGTTACTTGCCTGGCGCCAGGGTCAGGCGGGTCTTGCCGTAGAGGCGGTCGAAGTTCTGCGGTTGCAGCGGCAAGCTCAGGTACTGGCCCTTGAGCCAGGCGTCGATGCCATTCAGGTAGTTCGGGCTGGCCGGGTTGCCCGACTGGCCGCTGCTGTTGATGACGCTCAGCGGTTCGCTCTGGCCGAAATCGACGATCAACCGTAGCGCCGGCGCCTCGGTCACCGTGAAGTCCTGGCCCCAGCGGTACGGCGAGCTGTTCAGGGTGCTGTGATCGCCACCGGCCTGCAGCGGCCCGCGAACGACCTGGCCATTGGCGTTCTTCCAGTGGTAGCTGTGCAGCTTGCCCCATTGCCAGGCCCTGCGGTCGCCACCCAGCTGGCTTTCACCGGCGCTGATGGCGGCGGCCAGGCTGCGGGCGAGGATCGCCGGCTTGTCTTCTTTCTGTGGGGTGCGGCTGTCATCCCAGAACGGGCTGTCTTCCTGACCCAGCAAATGGTCGGCCTGGGCCGAGTAGGACAGCGCGCCGTTGGCCACCAGGGCCTTCCAGGCCGGGCTGGATTCCGAACCCAGTTTGTCGAGGAAGATTTGCCGGGCGCTTTCCTGCAGGAACAGCTCATAGATCGCCGCGTCGGCCGACATCGGGCTGAGTTTGCCGTCGAACGCCATCAGGCGGCTGTAGGCCTCGCGGGCCTTGCTGCGCTCGGCTTCGGGCAGGGCGTCGATGGCTTTCTTCAGGGGCTGCGCCATGCCGGGGGCTTCGAACATCTTCTTCAGCTTGGCGGCGAAGGGGGTGGTCTGGTCGTACTGCATGGCGATCATGCTGCGGCCGTCGTGCTTGCCGCTGCCGGCCAACTCGGCCAGGCGTTCGCCACGCTCGGGGTAGTACCAGGAGTTGGACAGCTGCATGCCATAGCCGTGGGGGATGATCCGCTGGTTGGCGGTGCCCAGCCAGCCCTGGGCCGGGTCCTGGTCATAGGGGTGGAGCATCGGGTCGGCATAGCCGTCCCAGTCGTAACGGCCTTCCCAGCCCGGCGACGGCAGCAGGCCTTCGCCTTCACGGCGGTTGGGGAAGCGGCCGGTGACCTGCCAGCCGATATGGCTGGCATCGGCGAACAGCATGTTCAGGCCGATAGCGCGGATCTCGCGGCTGGCGTCGGAGGCTCGCTCCACGTTCTGCGCCCGCGACAGGTCGAAAAACGCGTCCAGGCTCTTATCGTCCTTGAGGTCCGGCTGTTGCAGGGCCAGGCCGTAGCCGCCGCTCAGGTTGCTGGCGCTGTTGAGCAGGGCGCCGTGACGGGTTTCATAGACCACCTCGCGAATCGGCCGCTGGCCTTTGACGAAGTAGGTTTCGTTGCGCACCACGGCCGGCAGCCATTTGCCGTTGGCTTCGTAATACAGCGCATTGCCCTGGCGCTTGAGTTTTTCCAGGAACAGGTCCTGGTTGTCGCCGGCGACCGAGGTCATGCTCCAGGCCACCTTGCCGTTGAAGCCCTGGATGATCATCGGCAGGCCGGCGATCGAGGCGCCCGCGGCCTGGTACTTGGGCGCGCGGATCTGCACCAGGTTCCATGCCGGCGAGTGGCTGTCGGCGGCCAGCAGGCTTTTGCCGCTGCGGCTGCGCTGGGGAGCGATGGCCCAGTTGCTGGCGCCGGCGATGCTCAGCGGGTTGAGTTCGCCAAGCTTGCCGGCGGCGGCACTGATTTCGCTCAAGCCCGGGACATTCAGGTTGAGGCCCTTGAGCTTGTCGCTCTCGGCCAGCGGCAGCGGTTCGTCCGGGTAGCTCGGGGTCAGCCAGGCGAGCTTGTCGGCGCCAACTTTCTGCGCCAGCACCAGGGCGTTGATTTCTTCCGGCAGGTTGGCCGACTGGCTGAAGTTCAGCAGGCAAAAGATCAGCGCCGAATCTTCCGGTTTCCAGTATTCGGGCTTGTAGCCGGTGGCGGCCAGGTCTGGCGGCAGCTTGTCGCGGTAGCGGAACAGGTAGGCGTTGACCCCGCGGGCGTAGACCTCGAAGAAGCGCTTGATCCTCGGGGACGAGGCTTTGTACAGCTCGCCGGCACTGTTCTTCAGGTTGACCGCGCGCATGTAGCGGTCGACGTCCAGAACGTCGGCACCGGACATCTCGGCCAGCCGGCCCTGGGCCAGCAGGCGCAGGGTCACCATCTGGTTGATCCGGTCGCTGGCGTGCACGTAACCCAGGGCGAACAGCGCATCGTGGAAGGTGCTGCTTTCGATCAGCGGCATGCCCATGGCATTGCGCCGGACCGAAACGTTCTGGGCCAGGCCCTTGAGCGGTTGCACGCCAGAGGTCGGCGGCAGGCTGTCCTGGGTGTTCCATGACTGGCAACCGGCCAGGCTGAGAACGCCGGCCACTGCCGCGGCAACGCCGAACCGGGGAAGAAAATGTGAGAAGGCTGGCGAGGCCATGGCAAAGCTCCTGCGGGGGGGTAGCGTCGATAAAGGCGCTACGTTAGTGAGCAGGCGAGTGCCGCGCAAGCGGGGGCTGAGAGTATTTCTGCGTTGCCGGATAAATAGCCCGCGCCGGCCGTTCGGTAGTTGCCCGGAACAGAGCAGCCACCGCTGTTTGCCGGCCGGCAGTGGACTATCGGGCCTCAGGATTTGGGTGGGTTGATCCGGGCGGCGATGGCATAGGCGCGCGCGGTCGCGGGGCGATCGAGGATGCGGTTGAACCAGCGATGCAGGTTGGGGAAGTCTTCCAGATTCTGGCTTTGCCACTTGTGGGAGACGATCCACGGATAGATCGCCATGTCGGCGATGCTGTATTCGCTGCCGGCGACGAAATCGCGGTCCGCCAGGCGTCGGTCCAGCACCCCGTACAAGCGCGCGGTTTCATCGACGTAGCGTTTGATCGCGTAAGGGATTTTCTCCGGGGCGAACTGGCTGAAATGGTGGTTCTGCCCGGCCATCGGTCCCAGGCCGCCCATCTGCCAGAACAGCCACTGCAAGGCTTCCTGGCGTCCACGCAGGTCCTTGGGCAGGAACTGCCCGGTCTTTTCCGCCAGGTACAGCAGAATCGCCCCGGACTCGAACAGCGACAGCGGCGCACCGCCATCGGCAGGCTGATGATCGACGATGGCGGGGATCCGGTTGTTCGGCGCGATCTTCAGGAACTCGGGCTTGAACTGCTCGCCCTGGCCAATGTTGACCGGGTGCACGCTGTAGGGCAGGCCGGTTTCCTCGAGGAACAGGGAAATCTTGTGGCCGTTGGGGGTGGTCCAGTAATACAGGTCGATCATGGGACTCTCCAGGTAAACGAAGGACATTCTGTTACGGATAGCCAACAGTGGTATTCGGTGGTCCGGTCTACGTTCGACGGCTTGCCTGTCTGGAGAGGTGATGTTGAAGTGCGTGGAATTCAATGACCCGACACGAGAAAAGTCAGCATGGAGCTTCAGACCAATGCAGCGCTGATCCTGATCGATCAGCAACAGGGCATCCTGCACCCCAGGCTCGGGCGGCGTAACAACCCCCAGGCCGAGGAGCGCATCGCCGAGTTGCTGGCTTACTGGCGCCAGACGGCGCGGCCTTTGATCCATGTGCAGCACCTGTCGCGCAGCGAGCAGTCGGTGTTCTGGCCGGGGCAGTCGGGGGTGGAGTTTCAGCAGCGGTTTTTGCCGCAGGGCGCTGAGGCGGTGATCCAGAAGCAGGTGCCGGACGCCTTCTGCGCCACGCCCCTGGAGGCCGATTTACGCAAGGCCGGGATCGGCCAACTGGTGATTGTCGGTGTGGCGACCCACAACTCGGTGGAATCGACGGCGCGGACCGCCGGCAATCTGGGGTTCGATACCTGGGTGGTGGAAGACGCCTGCTACACCTTCGACAAGGTCGACTTTTTCGGTCAGGCCCACAGCGCCGAGGAGGTGCATGCCATGTCGCTGGGCAACCTGCATGGCGAGTATGCGACGGTGATCGATTCGAGACAGATCCTGCAACGCGATCTGTAGGAGCGAAGCTTGCTCGCGATGCAGGCGACTCGGTTAATCGAGTTGATCTCATCGCGAGCAAGAGCTAGGCGCCCCCTTGCTCCTACATAGAAGCAGGACAAAGACACAGCATTACGGCATCAGGCGCCGTGGCACTTCTTGAATTTCTTGCTGCTGCCGCATGGGCAAGGGTCGTTGCGGCCGACATCTTTCAAGGCGTTGCGCACCGGCTCCTGGTGAGCGTGGTTGCAATGCGGACCGTGAACATGGCCGTGATCGTGATCGTGGTGGTCATGATCGTGGTTGCAGTCAGGGCCATGGACATGGGGTTGCTGGGTCATCGAGGTTGCTCCGGAATAAAATCGGCGGGAATTATCTCGCCTTTGCGCGCCAGGTGCACGTCATGGCCGATGAATAATCCGGTTTCCAGCAAACCGTCCAGGCGATAGGGGATCGGTTGCTGCGGCTCCTTCAGCCATTTCACTACCTGGCGTATCTGTGGCCACAGGTTGGTGCGCACGGGGACCTGGAAGTAGGCGCTGTGCTTGGGGCCGATGGTGAACCAGTGTTCATGCTCACCCTCCGCCAGCAACACGTCGCCGAGATGAATCCGGTACTCCAGGGCGCGGACGGTCAGGTCGGCATCGTTGGGGTTGTCGACGCGAAAGTGCAGGCGCAAACGCTGCTCCAGCAAATTCGCCTTGATCACCTCGACCTTGACCAGGTGCACCTGCGGGTCGAGGGTGTTGTCGACGAACCACGAGGCACAGCCCGAAAGCGCCAGCACCGTGAGCAGTCCGAAGGTCCGTAGTGCGCGCAGCTGAACGACCATGGCGTTACTCCGTTTGAACTCCCAGTCTAGCAACCGCGGAGCGCACGCGAGGACAGGCTCAGGGGCGGGGATTCAGCTGGCGAAATAGCTGGCGCAGCACTTCTTGAATTTCTGCCCGCTGGCGCAGGGGCAGGCATCGTTGCGGCCGGCCTTGAGTTGCACGGTCGGGTCGATGAAATACCAGTGCCCGCTGTTCTGCACGAAGGATGAGCGTTCGCGATGGCTGTGTTCGCCATGGCTGTCGTGCCAGCGTGCGGTGAAGGTGACGAAGGCGTGTTCCGGCTGGCCGCCGAAGACTTCCGAGCTTTCGACTTCCAGGCCCAGCCAGGTACTCTGCGCGCTCCAGTCGCTGATGGACTGGCGGTCCAGGCCGCTCTGTTGTGCCGGCAGCGTGGTGGCCACCAGGTAATCCACCAGGCCCAGCACGTAGGCACTGTAGCGCGAGCGCATCAGGGCCTCGGCGCAGGGCGCGGGGTGGCCGGCATGGTAGTGGCCGCAGCAGGCGTCCAGCAGGTTGCCGCTGCCGCAGGGACAAATAGAGGTACTCATCGCATTACCACCAGTACTTTCCGAAGTTTTCCGGATTCGCCCAGAACCTGGAGTTGAGCCAGTCGGGCACTTGTTTGTATTCAAGCAGATCGTAGGTGAACAGGGTCAGGACCTGTTCGTCGCGCTGGAAACGTTCGCTGGCCTGCAGGGCCAGGGAGAAAAAGTCGGTCTCCTTCCAGCCGCAGGCATTCAGGTCGGCCAGTACCGCGATGCGGCTGGCGTTGAGATTGCGGATCCCGCCGAGCAGGTTCAGGCCGTCGCGCTTGGGCAGATGCTCCAGGCAGTCGACCGCCAGCGCCAGGTCGAAACGGCGCGCCGCCAGTTCCGTAGGCAACGGGCCGGGCGCGGTCTGGGCGATGACGGTTTCGGGGTGTGCCTGGCGAAAAGCCTCCAGGGCTGGAAACCCGCTGGCGCCGATCAACAGCAGCTGTCGTGGGGCGTAGCGGTCGAGCAGGGCGGCCAGGGCCTGCTGGGGCGTGCGCGAAGAAATACCTGCGGTCATCGAAGTTCCTCAATCTTTGAGTGGCAAAGACTAGCCTGCCCGGACCCGCGGGCCTAGAGCCGTTTTGTCTGAAATGACAGCCGTTCCTGGGCAAATCCAGGGGCAAAGCCCGCCAGCCTGATGCTGGCGGAGATTTAAAGCCAGGTCTTTACTCCCCCAATCGGTTCTAAGCCGATTCCCTCAGGAGATAACTAGATGAGCATAGTTCGGACAGCATTACCCTTGGTTCTGCTAACCAGTGTGTTGACTGGTTGCGCAGGTTTGCAGAAAACCGATTGGCCGACCTGCGCTGCTGTTGGGGGTGTCGGTGGGGCTGCGTTGGGCGCGATTGAAAGCTCGTCCTGGGCGGGATACGGCGCCTTGCTGGGCGCCGGCGTCGCGGCCGGTTATTGCTGGGTGCATGGAGATGGCGACGAAGACGGCGATGGCGTGCCGGACAGCCGCGACAAGTGCCCTGGCACGCCTAAAGGCGTGCAGGTGGACGCCAACGGTTGCCCGCCAGAGCCTGTAGCCGTGGTCGAGGAAGTGGTGGTGGTCAAGGAAGAGACCATTGTCATCCGCGACGTGCACTTCGAATTCGACTCGGCCAAATTGACGGCCGCCGACAAAGCCAAGCTCGACACCATCGCCACGCGCCTGAAACAGGAAGCCCCGAGTGCGCAGTTGCGCGTGACCGGGCACACCGACAGCGTGGGCAGCGATGCCTACAACCAGCGCCTCTCGGAAAAACGCGCGCGTTCGGTGACTGAGTACCTGATCAGCGCGGGCGTACCCCGCAGCAGTTTCGTTTCGGTAGTCGGTGCCGGCGAGAGCCAACCGGTCGCGGATAACAAGACCGCCGACGGCCGGGCGATGAACCGGCGCACGGAAATCAAAATCAACCGCTGATTGCCAGGCGTGATTGCCTGGCATGGGCGGCTTGTGCAGCCGCCCATGCGGGTCTTTACTCCTGTGTGACCGGTATGGGCCGGTGACACAGGAGCATTCATGATGAGTCTTCTCGCGCGAGCCGCCTTGCCGGTTCTACTGCTCGGCAGCCTGCTCACAGGCTGCGCTACCCACAGTGACGGCACTGCCCCCCTCAACCAGCGTACGTGGCCAATCTGCAGCCTGCTCGGCGGCCTGGTGGGCGGTGGCCTGGGCGCCATTGAAAGCGGTGGCTGGGCCGCGGGTGGCGCGGCGCTCGGCCTGGTGACCGGTGGCTTGATCTGCTATGCCCAGGATGGCGACAAGGACGATGACGGCGTGTTCGACCGCCGTGACCGTTGCCCGGATACCCCGGCCAATACCCCGGTCGACAATCGTGGCTGCCCGTTGCCGCAATACCCGGCCGCACCCGCAGCCGAGCCGGCGGCGCAATCCGAGGTGATCACCCTCAGCGATCAGGGCGATGTGCTGTTTGCCTTCGACTCGACGGAACTGACACCCGAAGCGCAAAACCAGCTGCAGGGGCTGCTGGCCAAGCTTCAGGGTGCCGACGTGCAGAGCATCAAGGTGGTCGGCCACACCGACAGCCAAGGGACGGATGAATACAACCAGAAACTGTCCGAACGCCGCGCCAGCAGCGTCGTCGCATTCCTCCTGAGCCAGGGCCTGGCACCGGACAAACTGACCAGCCAGGGCAAGGGCGAGAGCGAGCCGGTCGCCGACAACGCCACCGAAGAAGGGCGGGCGCAGAACCGTCGGGTGGAGCTGCATATTCAGCGTTGATCACCAGGCGCCAGGGCGGCTTGGCAGGGGGCGGCGGGAGAATTTTCGCCGCCCTCTGGCTTATGCCTCGCCGAAGTCGTTACTGTGCGCGCAAAGAAAAACTCGCAAAGGGGGGCATATGAAGGTGTTTTGGGGGCTGGGCAAGTTGTTGACGCTGCTGTTCTGGTTGCTGGTGCTGGTCAATCTGGTCATCCCGCTGATCAATCCGATTCATCTGTTGATCAATCTGGCAGGCAGCCTGTTGTTGCTGACCCACCTGATGGAGCTGCTGCTGTTCAACGGCAGCCTCAAGGGCCGCGCCCACCCTTGGCGAGATCGCCTGCAGATTCTCCTGACCGGCATTTTCCATCTGCAGACCTTCAAGGCGGCGAAGCCCGCGGAGGTCGGCCATGCGTAAGCTCTGCCTGCTCGCCGTGCTATGCAGCCCACTGGTCCAGGCCCAGGTGGTGACGGTCGAGACCAACTCCCTGATGCGCCTGCCCAACACCACCAGCAGCCTGCAACTGGAGCGCCTGGAAGTGGCCGACTACGGCACCTTGCTGATTCCGTCCACGGTTACCGAGGTCAAGGTCGGCGAGCTGCGCCTGGGGCGTGAAGCGCGGATCGCTATCGTTCCGGCCGAACAGAGCCTGCTGCTGAACGTCGACCATGCCGACCTGGAGGCTGGTAGCCAGATCACCTCCCGCGGGGCTCCGGGGACTTACCAGAAGGCGGCCAAACCCGGGCGCAACCTGAATCTGCGTATCGCCTCGCTGCAGGCCGGGGAACTCTCGGTGGATGCACGCGGCGGCACCGGCGCGCCGGGTTATGTCGGCCTCGATGGCGCCAACGGCGAAGAGCCGGGGTGCACCTGGGGCCAGGCCGGGCGTGGCGCCGATGGCGACAACGGCGGTGACGGTCAGCCGGGGGCGGCGGGTGCCCAGGTGCGGGTCGAGCTGCCGCGCGATTACCCGGCAGAGCAGATCAAGGTCTGGGTCGATGGCGGGGCCGGCGGTGTGGCCGGTGCGGGCGGCAAACCCGGGGCTGGCGGCAAGTCCAAGGGCTGCTTTGTCTATCGCGCCGACGGTGGCAAGAGCGGCCGTCCTGGCGCCGAAGGCCATCCAGGGCCGGCAGGCCCCGCGGGTTCGGTCACGGTACAGCGCCTGTAAACAGTCCTTAAATAGGTGGTGCTGATTCCAGCGCCATCGCGGGCAAGCCTCGCTCCTACAGGG